>DAIMGD010000021.1:0-16815 GCA_036724165.1 Rhodanobacter sp. | reverse complement strand
TCGGGGCGGCGACCACGGCTTCTGCCGTTCTGGCGGGCGCAAGCCAGCGCAGGCGGCGCGCGAGCGCGTGAAACACGCTCACCCATAGCAGCGCAAGCAGCGCGATGATCACCGGGACAACCACCGCCGTCAGCTGGCTGGTATGCGTCGTCGGTATATGCGGCGTGGTCAGGATCACGACGAACGGCAGCGCGATGAGCGAGCCGGCGCGACGCGCCATCGGACCAAACTGGCGCAGCCAGATGGACACGAACATGCCGGCGACAAAGACCACTGCGCCGAGCCACGGCACGCGGTGCAGCAGCGCGCCGACACCGACCGCGACGAGGCCGACGATCGGCAGCGCGATGGCCGCCTCGATGCGGCCGCGGCGGTCGCGATCGAGCTGACTGCGCGAGAGCGAAAGGCACAACACGACTGCAAGCACCGCCGAACCAGGTTCCGGCTCGATCGCCAGTGCGCAGAAGAGGGTGGCGATGGCGGCCAGCATGGTCACGCTGGCCTCCCGCAGCGCGCGGAGGATGACCGGAGCGTTCGCCGCCATGCCGGGTGCTCGCCTTGCCGGAGCTGCGGAAATCATGCGTGCAATCAGGAAATCAGCGAAGGAATGGGGCGCACTGTCGCATGCTTGCCGGGCTTCCCGACAGCCTGGACAGCCGGATGGATGGCCGTGAGGCGAAAGGACCCGCTGCCATCATGAAGAGGCGAACACGCTGCCAGGTGAAATTCCGGAGCCGCCGACACAGGCAGGCCGCGCAAGGCGCGGCCTGCTCTGGCGTGCTGGCGCGCCGCGCTCAGTCCATGTCGAGCCCTTCTTCCGCCAGCACTTTCCGCACGCTGCCATCGGCCGACATGCGCTCGACGAAGCTGGCCAGATTGGCGTAACCGGACAGGTCGACGTTCATTGCCTTCGCCCAGCGCAGCACCACGAAAAGATACGGGTCGGCGATCGAGCGGCTGCCGGCGATCCACTCGCGACCCTCCAGTTGCCTGTTCGCGCGGCCGAACAGCTCGCGCAGTTTGCTGCGGGCCTGATCCCGGGTCTGTTCCGCCGCGGCCTCGTCGAGAAAACTGGTGGTGCCGAACAGCGGATGGAAAGTGGGGTGCACGTCGGCGTTGAAGAAGGACAGCCAGCGGTTGACTTCCGCGCGACCCTTCGGCGTGCCGTCGCCACCCAGCCGGGCTTCCGGGAAAGTGTCGGCGAGATAATTCAGGATGGCCGCATTCTGCGTCAGCACCCAGCCATCGCTTTCGAATACCGGCACGGCGCCCGCGGGATTGAGCTTCAGGTAGTCCGGCGATTTCATGCCTTCCTTGGTCGTCTTCTGCGCGGTATACGGCTTGCCGATCCATTCCAGCGCGATGTGGTCGGACATCGAGCAGGCACCGGGTGAGTAATAGAGTTTCATGGTCATCATCTGGATCCTTGGAAGTCAGCGAGGTGGGCAACAAACACCGTTCCCGCAGTGCGGAAGGGTTGCGGGCAAAGAGGCGTGACCGGGTCGACGTGCTGCACGGGTTGCTGCACGGGTTGCTGCACGGGTTGCTGCACGGGATTGCCCTGCCAATGGTGAGCACGCCGGCGTCTTCGTCGCGCGAAATTCCCCTGAGGCGTGCGCCGACGAGGAATCGACCCGAAGCGCGCGGGCCATTGCAATGCTCTCCTCAAGGCAGGCCATCCGTTACGCCAGCTCAAAGCCGTC
This sequence comes from Rhodanobacter sp., assembly GCA_036724165.1. GTDB lineage: Bacteria > Pseudomonadota > Gammaproteobacteria > Xanthomonadales > Rhodanobacteraceae > Rhodanobacter. Next base: position 15,112 of record DAIMGD010000021.1, on the reverse strand, counting down.
GCCGACCTTCTCCAGCCGGTGAAACACGATGTTCTGCTGCCTCATGTAATGCTCGTAGGTGTCGTAACGCTGGGTCAGGAAGTAGTCGCGGACGTAGCCGTCGTGCACCGGTATGACGTGCTTCGGTGAGAGCGACTGGGCGAAGCGCAAGGCCTCGATTTCGGTGAGGAAGGGCGCCATCACCGGCAGTGCCAGTGCCTCGATGTCCTTGAAGCGTTCGAGCGAGGGGTCGAAGCTGTCGCCGGGAACAAGCAGGCGGCTGTTGACGACGAAGGCCGTCACTTTCGGCGGCTTGTCCGCAAGCATCGGGGCGTGTCGCACGGGCAGCGGACGCAGCCGGAACGGACCGCAGGTGAATTCGGCATTGGTCACCGGGCGAACGTGCAGGCCGTGCCCCTTCAGTTTATTGGCGACTTCCGAGTTGCCGTAGATCCGGGCGCCGCTGGCCTGCACGATCTGCGCGATTTCAATCGGGGCGAGATGGTCCGGATGGGCGTGGGTCAGCACGATGGCCTGCACGTCGTGGAAGATTCCCGGGTCCACGCGGCCGTCGACAAAGGAAAACTTCCCCGGGTCGAACAGCAGCTTGTGGCCTTCGTGCGACAGCAGCAGGCAGCTGTGTACGTATTTCTCGATGCGCATGGTCACCTCGCAGCAGGTGATGGGATTTGCAGGTCCGCAGGTTCGCTCGCCGAGCCACACTCGCGCGGGCGTTCGCGTGGATGTGGATAGTGGAGTGTGGAACATGACGCTGCTGTATCGGCGGCACGATGAGCGTGGGTGCTTTTCAATCCGCGAAAGCCGGCCTTTTCATCGGTGCAGGAGCTGGCGATGGCGGTGTCGCCAACAACACGCCGATCTCCACCGCGAGCGGTCTGGGGCGACGCGGGTCATCGTGCTTGCCACCGGGTTCGCCTGCGCACTCAGCCTGCTGGTCACACGCCCGCTGGTGCAGGATGCCGCGCGCCTTGCCGGCGGTGCGGTGGAGCTGCACATCGTGCCAAGCCTGTGCCCGCTGGAATGCTCGCCGTACAATCATTCCGCTGGCGCGACGTTGATTGCCAGCACCCGACAAGGGCTCGAAGGAGGCGGGCTGGAGCATGCGGTGATCTCCGCGCAACTGCATGAGCATCAGCACTGAACGAACAGTCTCGGCAGATGCGCAGCCCCCAGCCCCGTTGAACGCTCGGCAGGAGCAACAGAGCCATCGCATGGATGCTGCGACCATTTTCCCTTATCAGGAGAACATCATGTTCGAGATGAAAAATCTTGGCCGTCTGAAGAAGCTGGATGAAAACGCAGCCGAGGGCATGAAAGCGTTCTGGGCTTTCGACAAGGCGGCGTTCGCGGAGGGCGCGCTCAGCGTGCAGCAGAAACAGCTGATCGCGGTGGCCGTCGCGCTGACCACGCAATGCCCGTACTGCATCGAATTGCACAACAAGGCGGCACGCGATGCCGGGGCCAGCGATGCGCAACTGAGCGAAGCCGCGCTGGTCGCCGCGGCGATTCGTGCCGGCGGTGCCGTCACCCACGCCACCCACCTCTTCGGCGGCTGAGGGACATCCCGACCCTGACCGGACCAGCAGGGTCGGGATGCCTGCACGGCGCCACACCCATTCTCAAAGGAATCAACGCATGACCATCACCAACGAACGTGCCGTTCTTGCAGGCGGCTGCTTCTGGGGTGTGCAGGATCTGCTGCGCAAATACCCGGGCGTGCTGTCCACCCGCGTGGGTTATACCGGCGGCGATGTGCCGAACGCGACCTACCGCCACCACGGCAGTCACGCGGAGGGCATCGAGATCATCTTCGATCCATCGGTGCTGAGCTATCGCACGCTGCTGGAATTCTTCTTCCAGATCCACGATCCGTCCACGCCGAACCGGCAGGGCAACGATCGTGGCAGTGCCTACCGCTCGGCGATCTTCCATACCTCCGAAGAGCAGAAAAGGATTGCCGAGGACACCATCGCCGATGTGGATGCCTCGGGCCTGTGGCCGGGCAAGGTAGTGACGGAGCTTGCCCCCGCGGGCGACTTCTGGGAAGCCGAGCCCGAGCATCAGGATTACCTGGAGCACTATCCCAATGGCTACACCTGCCACTTCATCCGGCCCGGCTGGAAACTGCCCCGGCGCGACGTCGCCAGCTGACCGCGCATGCAGGCCGGGCAGCGAATGTCCGGCATGCGTATCACATCGATCGCCAGGCATCGATAGGTCGGGTCAGTCGCGGTCGGGTGCGCCGAGCGGGAAGAACGGACGATATGGCCGCGCCTCGTCGACCGCCCGCGCAAACGACGGTCGGGCCAGCAGGCGCTGGCGGTAGGCTTTCACGTTCGCGTGCTGCGCCGGGATCGGATGTGTCCAGTCGGCATAGAACAGGAACGGCGCGGCACCGCAATCGGCAAGGCTGAAGCGGTCGCCGGCGGCCCATTCGCGAGCGGCCATGCGCTTGTCGAGCCATGCGTAAGCGGTGTCGAGCATCGCGCGCGCCTCGGCCACGCCACAGGGATCGCGGTCGACCTCGGCGCGCATGGCGTCGAACACGATCTTGCCCTGCGGCGTGGAGACGTAGTTGTCGAAGAAGCGATCCAGCATCCGCACGTCGAGCGTGGCCTGGGCGTCTTCGGGGATCAGCCGCACCGGCCCGGGATGATGCAGGCCCAGGTATTCGATGATGATGCTGGCCTCGATCAGCGTGCGCTGCCCATCCACCAGCACCGGGAAGCGCTTCAGTGGCCACAGCGCCGCGAATTCCGCCGCCACCTCGGCATCGTCCTGCGTGAGCATGCGCCACTCGAACGGCGTGCCGTTTTCATAGAGTGCGATCAGCACCTTCTGGCAGTAGGAAGAAAACGGATGGGCGTAGAGTCTGAGCGTCATCGTGCTGGCCTCGTGCGCGGGGTGGGTTTCTGCCGATGCGACGAATCGGCTTGTGCGATATCGACACAACGAAGAAGGGTGGTCGGATGGCTGCCCCAATTCTTGCGCCTCGCGGATTCGGTTGCTGGATCCCGATTCGATGTGCCGGTGGCGTGCGGCGGCCCGGGACATTCTGAATAATTGTTCCGACTTGTTTCCATGCATCCGGGCGCTTACTCGCCCCGCAGGGTTTCTTCACAGAGTCTCGTGCACGCTCGATCCCTCGATAGGGAGACAGCACCGTGAAAACCGTCACCGTCATGACCTGCGTGTTCGCCTGCACGATGGCCGCCGCCAGCGCGCACGCCGCCAAAATCTCGCGCCACGCGGCGCCGGCCAAGCTCACGCTTGAATCGGTCAACGATGCCAGCCTGGTGGCCCCGGTAACCCGCGGGAAAAAGGGCGCGGCGGTGCTGCGTGCGGAGATCCTGCTGGATCGTGCACGGTTTTCGCCGGGCGAGATCGATGGCGCCTATGGCTCCAACCTGCACCAGGCGATTGCCGGCTTCCAGGCCAGCCGTGGCCTGCCGGTGAGCGGCGACGTGGATGCGGCGACCTGGATGGCACTCGACAGCGACAGTGCACCGGCGCTGGTCAGCGTGACGCTGACGGACGCGGATGTGGCCGGTCCGTTCAAGCCGCTGCCGGCGGGCATGCAGGCGCAAGCGAAACTCGACGCACTCGGCTACACCTCGTCGCTGGAAGCGCTGGGCGAGAAATTCCACGCCAGTCCGGCGCTGCTCAAGCAGCTCAACCCGGGCAAGGATTTCGACAAGGCCGGCGAAACGCTGGTGGTGCCGAACGTGGATGCGTCCACGCCGATGCCGGTGGTGGCGAAGGTGGTGGTCGACAAATCCGATGCCACCGTGTCGCTGCTGGATGATGCCGGCAAGGTGGTGGCGCAGTATCCGGCGTCCACCGGCAGCGACCACGATCCGCTGCCGATCGGCGACTGGAAGATCAAGGGCGTCGGCAAGCACCCGACCTTCCACTACAATCCCAGGCTGTTCTGGGATGCCAAGGCTAAGGATGCCAAGGCCACGCTCCCGGCCGGCCCGAACAATCCGGTCGGCGTGGTGTGGATTGACCTTTCCAAGGACCACTACGGCATCCACGGCACGCCGGAACCGTCGAAGATCGGCAAGACCCAGTCGCATGGCTGCATCCGCATGACCAACTGGAGTGCGCTGGAAGTGTCGCAGGCGGTGAAGCCCGGCATGACGGCCACGTTGCAGGAGTGAGCATGAGAGGACTGCTCGTTTTTCTGCTGGGCGCGGCCTGCGGTGCGGCGGCGATGTTTTATCTGTCCGATCGCTGGGTGCTGCCGTCGCCGGTCCAGGACTGCCAGCGCAACGCGGCAGCGGTCGCCGCGGTGGCCATCGCGCCGCAGGCAGCACCGGTGATCGCGCAGGCTGCAGTGCCGGCGAGTGCGCGCAGCGTGCCGCCAGCGCCCCTGCCGGCCGTTGCCGTCGATCCGGCGCCGGCCGCTACAGTGCCAGGCGATGCAATGCCGGCGGCATCAACGATGGCCGCGCCCGCGCCGGCCGCATCGGTCGATCTCGCCAGCTTGCCGTCGTCCGCAGTGAGCGGGTTGCTGATCCCGGTCACCGGCGTCAAGCCCGGCGAGCTGGTGGATACGTTCAGCCAGGCGCGTGGTGCCGGCCGCGTGCACGATGCGATCGACATCATGGCGGCGCGCGGCACCCCGGTGGTGGCGGCGAACGATGGCCATGTGGTCAAGCTGTTCACCAGCAAGCCGGGCGGGCTCACCGTGTACGAGTTCGACCCGCAGGACAAGGTCATCTACTACTACGCCCATCTGGACAGCTATGCGCCCGGCCTGGCCGAAGGCCAGGTACTGCACCGGGGCGACCCGATCGGTTTTGTCGGCAGCACCGGCGATGCCAGCGCCGACGCGCCCCACCTGCATTTCGAGGTCGAGGTGCTGGGGCCGGCAAAGCAGTGGTGGCACGCCACCTCGATCAACCCCTACGGACGATTCGACGGGCAGCACTGAGGCCGGGAGGCGTGCACCGCGGCAACACTTCGTTCAGCGATCCCGGCTAGACTCGCCGGATGGCAGATAAATTCTTGGCGCTGAGTTCGGCGCTGGCTATCGCTGTGTGCGTATCCAGCCTCGCCGTCGCGGCGACCTCGCCGCGCACGCATTCGCGCGCGGCGCAGTCCGTCGCCGCGCGTTTGCCGGATTCGCAACAGCTGGCCCGGCTGGCGCCGGCGGCCGATCCCAAGGTGCTGGAGCTGGCACTCGCCGCCGTGCATTGCGCGCAGGCCGACGGCGTGGGTGCGACGGCGCAGCGGCTGGCGGTGATCGACTACAGCCGTTCGTCGCTGCAGCCGCGGCTGTGGGTCTTCGATCTGGCCAGCCACAAGCTGCTGTACCGGGAACTGGTCGCGCATGGCCGTGGTTCCGGCGGCGACCTGCCCACGCATTTTTCCAATCAGGACGACAGCCACGAGTCCAGTCTCGGCTTGTTCGTCACCCGCGACACCTACACCGGCCACAACGGTTACTCGCTGCGCATGGCCGGACTGGAGCGCGGCATCAACGACGCGGCGATGGCGCGTGCCATCGTGATGCACGGCGCGGCCTACGTGAACGCGGACAGCGGCCGGCAGATGGGCCGGCTGGGCCGCAGCTGGGGCTGCCCGGCGCTGCGCAGCGCAGTGGCCAAACCGATCATCGACGTGATGAAGGATGGCCAGTTCGTGTTCGCCTACTATCCCGACCAGGCCTGGCTCGCCCGCTCGGCGCTGCTCCATTGCGCGGCATCGCGCATGGTGCGCCGTGGCACCGTCGGCCAGCCCGACTCGGCCTGAGCCCCGGACCTGAGCCCCGGACCTGAGCCCCGACCCTGCGGGAACCCGTAACCGGGTCAGCGGCATCTGCTCGATCCTTGCATCCAACGCAGTCAAAGTGCCCGCGCCACTAGCGGCGCTTCGTCAACGGGGATTCAGCAGGTACGCGCAGATCAGCACGCCAGTCACGAGTATGCCGCCGAACAGCAGGGCCATCTTCAGTCCGATGTTTTTCTCCGGTGCGCTGGCGAACATGCCTGGAAGCACGATCAGGACACCCGGGTCACTCGATCCCAGGTGACGGTGCATGTCCTGCGCACTGGTCGGCATCGGAAGTGCGAGGCCGTTATCGATGCGTCGCGTCAGCACCAGCAGGTTGGCTGCTTTGGCGACCAGGGTGCGCGGGGCAATGTTCCATCCCGACATGTAGTAATACTGCCCGCGCCCGAACACGATCTTGTGCGCCCACGCGCCCTGGTCGGTACGAAGTTTGTCAGGAGCCCACATCAGGGTGGCAAGCAGGCCGCTTGCGCCAAAACGCAGGCTCTCCATGGCGAGGTCGCTGTTCAGCTCATCCAGTAGCGATGTGTCATCGCCGTCCTGCGGCCGTGCATGGACGAACTTTTCAGCGCGACCATCGATTTGCCAGCACAGGGCAACCGGCCGGGATGCGGCGTCGAACATCGCGGCCACCGAAACGACAAGGTCGCGCGCCATGCCGATGTTCAGGGGGTCCTCGCGATTTGCCCAGCCGCCCGGAAAATCGATGCCTCGATAAATCTCCACCACGACTCGCGAAGCAACCGCTGATGCCATCTGCTGAAACTCCATGCTCAGGTGATGTGCGGATGATTGCTTTCAAACAGCACGTTGTCGAGAAGGCTGCGGAGGGCCCTGCGCATGGATGCCCGGTGGCGTGAATCCGTACCCGGACCGGTCACCGGATGGGCGTCACCTGCGTTCCGGCGCATGCTCGGCGAGACGAATGCCGAGGTCTTCGCCGCCAACAGCGACGGCGCACCATGCGGTGTGATGGTGGCGGACGGCCCGAACGTGCGGCTGGTGGTCGATACCGGGGTCGCGGCTTGCACGGGTCAGCCTGCGCTACTATCTGGCTGCGCATGTCTGAAAGGCATGGAAGTCGGTTCCAAGGTCACTGCACTGACATGACTCAACGCGCACGAGCCCGGCGGTCGATCCGGCACGGCGGACTGCAGGTCAGCAGGAAGCTCAATGGTTCTTTTCCGACGGAGATCTCCGCACATGGCAGATCAGAAATCTTTTCCGACAGGACCGAACACCACGGTCGATTGGAATGATCCGCACCTGGAGTCGCTGCTGAACAAGACGGACGGCTGGCAGCTCGACAATCGTGGATCGATTCCTCCGCTGGGCATCCAGATCCAGTTCGGCTGGGGTGCCGGCGTCTCCAAGCCTGCCTTGCTGGTCTGGGAGAACGAGGAGGCGATGGTGCTCGAGACCGACTTCCCGATTGAGCGCGGCGAGCTGGTCCGGGTGGACAAGCCCGAGGAGTCTGGCCGGCCGAGCCAGTGGGGCGAAGTCATCGAAAGCCGGCCAGGGCGTCGCAGCGATGACAAGGCCAACGGCATCCAGGTGCACTGGCTGCGCCTGCGCTGATTCCAGCTGCGGTCTGGTTAGTGCCGCGTCGTGACCTCGACGCGACATGTCTCCGCCGATGAGCCCGGTCGAGCTGGCGCTAGTGGATCGTCGCCGCCACGTCATCGACCAGGCGCACCAGTCCCTTCATGTCGAAGCGTGGCGGATCGAGTGTCGCGCCCAGCCGCACGATCACCAGCCGCTTCGAAGGCACGATGACGATCCGCTGTCCGTTCAGGCCCGAGGCGAAATAGGCATCGGCGGGCAGGCCGTCGATCAGCGCGCTGCCATCATCGGAGGTACCCACGTTGGTCCAGAACCCGGCACCGTAGGGTTGGTGCAGGGTTTGCCGGCTGACGTAGGCGCTCCAGTTTTCCGGAAGGATGCGTCGACCGTCGACCCTGCCGTCGTCCAGGTAAAGCTGTCCGAAGCGCGCCCAGTCGCGTGCGGAGGCATAGATGCGGGTGGAGCCGATCAGGGTCTGCGCGCTGTCGAATTCCATCAGCACGTGGTGCATGCCGAGCGGGTCGAACAGCTCCCGGTGTGCAAACCGGATCAGCCCGGCGGCCCCGCCGCCCACGGTGTCGCGCACGATGCCGGCCAGGATCAGCGTGTTGCCGCTGGTGTACTCGAACTGCCGCCCCGGCGTGGCTTTGAGCGCTGCCTGCCCGGCATAGGCTGCCATGTCACCGGTCAGAAGCAGCATGCTGGATACCGGGTCGAAGCCGCTATCGTCCTCGACGAAGTCGAGCCCCGAGCTCATCCTCGACAACTCGTCCGGGGTGATCGCGTGGCGTGGATCATCCAATGCTTTCCAGGCGGCGACCGGCGCGGGCGCCTGCATGTCCAGCCTGCCCTGCCGGACCAGGATGCCGAGCAGCGCATTGACCACCGATTTGCTGACCGAAAACCCGAGCTGTGGCGTCGCCGTATCGAAGCCCGGCGCGTAGCGTTCGGCGATGATCCTGCCGTCATGCATGATCACGATGGCATGCACGCTGCGGCGTGGACCGCTGGCCGGCTCCGCAAAAGCGCGCGCCAGTGCATCGCGGATGGCGGGATCGGTGGCGACGATCGCGGCGTCTGGCGTTGACGCCGGCGTCGCCACCTCCCGTGCGGCCTGCAAGGTGGCGGCATCCGGTTCATGCGGGGGCAGGGCGCAGCCGTAATCCGGGTAGTAGGTCGCCTCGCCCGGGAAGTGTCCACGCCATTGCGTGTGCACCTTCCGCTGCGCGGTGTCGATCGTGTAGCGCAGATGCGGCAGCAGGATATGCATGCCCTGTTCTGGCGCGATGCTCTCGGCGAAGACCCGACCCGGCGCGAGGCCGTCCACAAAGACGCCGGTGCAAAGTGTCTGCGCGACGTTGGCGGTGGCAACGCGCAGGGCGCGATCCGGCCGCTTCCACAGCACCAGCCCGGCGATGGCGATCATCAGCACCAGCATGCCGCAGAGAATCGTGCGGCGAATGGCTTTCATGCGTCGGGACACGAAGTTTCCTTTTCGGGTGTCGGTTGAACGATCCGGGGATCGAACTGCGGGATGCGGCTTGCTGCCGGTACATCGTGGGCCGAGCACGAACGCTACCGCATGTTGGCATGGACCGGGAGTCCGTCAGGCGGATGGACAGAAGCATCGACATGCTGCGCAATGGGCAGGCGTTCGAGCACGCGTTGAAATCGCGCGCGTCCATGCCGGCTGCCCTTTCCGGCCAGACTGGAACTCGCGGCGGATTGCCCCTATATCCATGCCACGGGGTGGCTGCGTGCAGCGCTGTGCCTCAATCTTCCAGGCTGATCTTTGGAGACTCTCATGGCTACGGGTTGGGCAGGCGACGGTGCCGTACAGGATCAGATCGACGCCACCGTCAACGATGCAGTATCGCGGGCGCGCAGGCAGCTCAAGCGCGGGCCCGGGCTGACGCACTGCGAGGCATGCGAAGCGAAGATTCCCGAAGCCCGGCGCAAGGCGGTGCCGGGCGTGCGGCTGTGTGTGAGCTGCCAGGAAGTGCATGACCAGGAGCAGGCCACGACCGGCATCTACAACCGGCGCGGCAGCAAGGACAGCCAGCTGCGCTGACTTCAGCCCTGTCGCCGCGGCTGGAGGCTCCGCCCGGCTTGCTGCTGCAGCAGTCGCGGCATGGGTTGGCGGCGTTGACCAGGGTCTGCACGGCAAACATGACGTTCTCCCGCGCGGCAAGGCGCTGGCCAGCCAGTACGGCGGACTGCGGGCAGCATCCGCGCAGCGACGATCAGGCAGTCCCAACACACTGGGACAGATCAGTCGCGCCCTGTACGATGGGCCGAGGAATGCCACCGCCACGTGACATGGTGCACAGATGACCTTGGAATCGCGTCCCAATCCGATTTCGATGCACAGCCGGAAACCCGCCGGCGGCACCCATTTCTTTTTTGCCCTGAAGCCGGACGAGAAGGCGCGGGTTGAAATTGCCAACATCAGCGAGCGCTTTCGCAAGACGCATCGACTGATCGGCTCGGCGGTTGATTCCGATGATTTCCATCTGACCCTGGTGGACATGGGCAGGCCGGAGCGGTTGCAGCAATCGCTGGAAGACGCGCTGGTCGCCGCGGCCGAGGAAGTGTGCATCAAGGGCTTCGAGATCGTGCTGGATTCGGCGATGCGGCTCAGCGCCACCAAGGACGGCAATTTTCCATTCGTGCTGTGCGCGGACAACACCTCCACCGGACTGGCGATGAAGCTGCGCCGTGCGATCGCGGATGCGCAGCACCGGCATGGTCTGCAGGTGCTGGGCGTTTCCAATTATCTGCCGCATGTCACCGTGCTGCGCGGCGGTACGATCGATGCCGTGCAGGAATCGATGGCGCCGATCCGCTGGAATGTGCACGAATTCGTGCTGATCCGCAGCTTCTTCGGCCAGTCCCGGCACGAGGTGATGGGGCGCTGGCCGCTGATCGGCGAGGCCGAGCCGGAATCACTGGACTGGCTTGCCGAACTCGACGCGCTGGGCAAGATCGACTTGCCGATCGACGAGTGACGCGTCCGGCAAAACGCTGGCACGTACCGGCGGATTGGCCATGGGCACCCTGACTGGGTGAGCAAGCCCGGGCTGCCGGATATTTCCGCTCAACAAGCGAACGTCGCCAGCCGGGTCAGCCGGCAGCCGATTCCACGAAAGTCACCCGGTTGCCGTCCGGATCGGTCACCGGTGCGAAGCGCACGAAGTGAGTCACGGTCAGTGGTGCTGCCACCTCGATCTGGCGCTTGCGCATGTCGGACAAGGCGCGGTCGAGGTCCGCAACGACGATGCCGATCGAAGCCCGGCCCGAACGGTTCCGGGTATCGACGAAGGCATCCTTGTGCATCAACTGGATCGTCGCGCTGCTGGCGATCTGCCATTCGGCACAGGACGTGCTGGGGCAATGATCGGGTGCGCGACCGAACAGGCGCGCGTACCAGGCGCTGGAAGCGGCGAAGTCACTCACGGCGACGGTGGCGAGAACCTGGCTTATTTTCATGACGGATTCCCCGAGTAGCACATGCCGACCTGACGCTACAGTGACGGCAGGCGCGTGAAGGCCATGTGCGAAAGGCGAGCCGCCGGCACCGTCTATACTCGACATCCCACGGATTTCCGCAGGACCGATCGATGCCTGACATGCCCGCCTGCCCGTTGTGCGCGATGGAAAACACTTACCCGGACGGCGACAACTGCGTCTGTGCCGATTGCGGCCACGAATGGCCGATCGCCGCCGCTGCGGCAGCAGCCGAGGTCGGCATGCTGGTCAGGGATGTCAACGGCAACGTGCTGCACAGTGGCGATACCGTGGTAGTGATCAAGGACCTGAAGGTGAAAGGCTCGTCCATTCCGTTGAAACAGGGCAGCGTGATCCGCCATATCCGCCTGGTCGACGGCGACGACGCGCACATCGAAGGCAGTTCGGACAAGATCAAGGGTCTGGTATTGAAGACCTGCTTCCTGAAAAAAGCCTGATCGCTCGCCCTGCCGAGGGATGCGACGCACATCGAGCGCCGCCACGGCTTCGCACTGCCTACTGGCGTGCCTCCAGCCGCAACCCGCGCGGGGTCAGCCAGCGCTCGATCCCCTCGAACATGGCTTGCACCAGCAGTGCCAGCAGCGCGGCGGGTACGGCGCCCTCCAGGATCAGGCCGATGTCGTCCAGGCGGATGCCGGTGAGGATCGGCTGGCCATAGCCGCCCGCGCCAATCAGGGCTGCCAGCGTGGCGGTGCCGACGTTGATCACCGCTGCCGTCTTGATGCCGGCCAGGATCGAACGCGTGGCCAGCGGCAGTTCGATGCGGCGCAGGCGCTCGCCGCGCGGCAGGCCCAGCGCAGCGGCGGATTCGCGCAACTCCGGCGCGATGCCGACCAGCCCGGCATGGGTATTGCGCACGATCGGCAGCAGGCTGTACAGGAACAGGGCCGCAATCGCCGGCCACGTGCCGATGCCGAACAGCGGGATCATGAACACGAACATCGCCAGCGATGGCACGGTCTGCAGGATGCCGGTCAACCCGATCACCAACTGCCCGAGCCGCTTGAGGCGGGCGGCCAGGATGCCCAGCGGAATCGCCAGCAGCACCGCCAGCCCCAGCGAGAGGACCACCAGTTTCACGTGCTCCAGGCTGCGCTGCAGCAGCCGCGACCAGAAGCCGCCGTCGTCGCCGCGATCCGCGCGGATGCCGAGCAGGTCCGCGGCCACCACGTTTTCCTTGATGCCGTGCAGTTTCACCCTGGCATTCATCCGCCGCATCGTGTCGGCATCGATGCGACCGGCCAGTCTCCGCAGCGCGGTCACGAAGGTTGGTGCGCTGCGCTCCAGTTCCAGCCGATACAAGTATACCGCTTGGTAGCGCGGGAAATAATGCAGGTCATCGTTCAGCGTGCGCAGGTGGTAGTAGGGAATTTCGGCATCGGTGCTGTACAGGTCGATGGCATCCACCGCACCACTGGCCAGCGCGCGATACGACAGCGTGTGATCCAGCCCGCGCACCCGGGTCTGCGGCAGGCCGTAGCGTCGGCGCAGTCCCGGCCAGCCGTCCGCGCGATCCATGAACTCGTTGGAAAAGCCGAAGCGCAGTTGCGGGTGCTGCAGCAGGTCGGACAGGTTGGCGATGCCGAGACTCGCGGCACGCTCGTCGCGCATGCCGATGGCATAGGTGTTGTCGAAGCCGAGCGAATCGGTGATGCCGATGCCGAACGGCTTGAGCTTCGCGCGCAGGGCGGGAATGCTGGCATCCGGCGACACGTTCTTCAGCAGCTCGTGGGTCAGCGTTCCGGTGTATTCCGGATAGACGTCTATATCGCCATGCAGCAAGGCGGTCCACAGGATGCTGGTGCCGCCCAGCTCGCGCCGGTGCACCGCATCGACGCCGGCCTCGCGCGCGCTGGCGAGCGCCAGTTCGCCAAGGATCACCGATTCGGTGAACTGCTTGGAGCCGATCCGCACGGTGGCTGCCTGCGCCAGCGCAGGCAGCAGTACGGAGGCGCACAGGGCCAGCAGCAACGAACGCAGCGGGCGGTTCATCGCGCCGGCTCCGGCAGCCGCCGCTGTGCCGCAACGAAGCGGCTGACAAAGGCATCCGCGGGACGATCGCGCAGATCATCCAGTCCGCCGTCCTGCACCACGACGCCCTTGCGCATCAGCACCAGCCGCTCGGCGAACCAGGCCGCTTCGGCCAGGTCGTGGGTCACCACGATCACGGTCTTGCCGAGCTGGTCGAAGAGGCGCTTGAGTTCATCCTGCAATTCATGGCGCACGATCGGATCGAGCGAGCCCAGCGGTTCGTCCAGCAACAGCGCATCCGGATCCGGCATCAGGCCGCGCATCAATGCCACGCGCTGGCGCTGGCCGCCGGACAGTTCGGCCGGGTAGCGTTCGAGCACGCCATGTGGCAGGTGGGTGAGCACGGCGAGTTCCTCCGCGCGCGCGCGTATCCGTTCGCTGCTCCAGCCCAGGTGACGCGGCAACAGCGCCAGGTTGCCCAGCGCGGTGAGATGCGGAAACAGGCCACCTTCCTGGATCACGTAACCGACGCGGCGGCGCAGTTGCAGCACCTGCGCCGGCACGAGTGGATTAGCGTTGATCAGGATGCGCCCGGCATCCGGCCACTCCAGTCCCAGCAACAGGCGCAGCACGCTGGACTTGCCCGAGCCGCTGCTGCCGATCAGCGCCGTGGTGCTGCCGGCGGCAAAGTCCAGGCTGACGTCGTCAAGCGCCAGCACCTCGCCATAGCGCTTGCTGGCATGTTCGATCGCAAAGGCGAGGCGGGTTGTCGCTTCAGCATCCGGCACGGCGAGTCTCGTCATAGGGGAGCCGCCAGCGCGGCGCGGCGCTCAGTGCTTGGTATCACGCGAGGCGGCTTGCAGCAATTCGCGCATCGCCGGTTTCCACACTGTCCAGCGATGCCCGCCGGGCAGCATGAACACATGGCCACGCGGCAATTGCGGCGACACCAGCTCGATCGCGCCGCGCAGATGATCGTGGTCACCATACGCCAGCCACACCTGGCGCGTCTTCGCCGGATGGCCGACCCAGCTCTTCAGGTAACGCCACAGCTCGCGTTGCCAGGCTGGCATGCCGATGGTCTGCGGCAGGCCGGGATTCCATGACGCGAGACCGCCGGACTTGATGATCTCATCGCGGAGCGCATCCTCGCCGAGATAGGGCGCCAGCAGCAGCATGCCATGCAGTTCGCCCGGATAGTCGCGTTCATAGAGCAGGCTGCCCATGCCGCCCAGCGACGTGCCGGCCAGCCAGATCTGCGCGTAGCCGCGTCGGCGTGCCGGAACCATCACTTCATCGTGCAGGCGCTGCGTCGCATGCCCATCGCTGTAATACGCCATGGTGAGGGCGGCCAGTTCCACGTCGGCATCCGGCCACTCGTGCTGGATGATCTGCGCGATGCCGCTGCGCTTCAGCGCGTCGAGATCGTCGCCACGGCCAGGCAGGAACACCACGAGGCGATGTGCCGGTTGCGGCGCCGGCAGCAGGGCCAGCGGAATCGGTCGGGTGGCATTGCCCAGCGGATAACAGCCGGCCAGCAGGCTCAGCGCAAGGATCAGCAGGCTGCAGCGCATGCTCATGGTCATGACGACATCTCCGTTCGGACCGACGCATCGTGGTGAGCCTGACGCATCGGAGGCGTGAGTGAAACCGGTCAGCCCGGGTGGCCGCAAGCGTCATGGCGTTCAGTGCGGCTGGCTGGCGGTTTTCGCCTCGTACTCGGCGAGCTTCGCATGCAGGAAGGTGGCCGAGTCGACGCTGCGGCCATCGTGGAAACGGATGCTGTACTTGATCCCGGACATCGACGAACCGGTGGCGCAATAGGTGATGAAGTCTTCGGCGGTCTTCACGCGTCCACCGGCAAAGCGCAGTTTCAGGCGCATGTGGTTGGCGGCGTGTACCGCGTCGTAGGAGGTGCCGTTGCGGATGAAGGTCGCATCCTGCAGGGCGGCCACCGAAGCGATCAGGTAGCTGATCTTCTGCTGCTCGACATCCTGCTGGCCGAACGCCGGTGCCGCCAGCAGGCCAAACAGCAGCAGGGCCGCGATCAGCCTGCGCAACAGCCGGTGCCGCGTGGCATGCCGCATCAGAGTAACCCCTCGATCGGCATCAGCCTGAGCATGTCCACTTCCAGCCGGCGCAGCATGCTGGCGTCGGGATCATGGTGATAGATCACCGGCTTGCGGCCGTTGGGGAGGCCTGGAAAGGCCGACGGGACCTCGCCGCTCGAGGATCCACCACGGGCGACCAG
>DAIMGD010000020.1:7113-16979 GCA_036724165.1 Rhodanobacter sp. | reverse complement strand
ACTGTGGATCCAGGCCAGGGGCGTGGGCTTCACCATCGCATGGAGCGCCGTGTTGAGTCTGGTCATCCTGAAACTGCTCGATCGCGTGTTGGGCTTGCGCGTGGATGCCGAGCAGGAACAGCTCGGGCTGGATCTCGCCGAACACGAGGAACGGGCTTACAACCTGTCGTGAGCGGCCTGCGTGGACGAGGTGTTTGGCGACGCCTGATAAGCTGTTGGTGTTTCGTCAACGACTGACTTCATGGACATGATCCAAGACCGCGCCGCCGCCCGCCTCGCCTGGACCTGCAGCATCCTCGGCGATCCCGGGCTGACGCTGGTATCCGCCTCGGCGGACGCCAGTTTTCGCAGCTACTGGCGCACGCAACACCAGGGGCAGAGCTGGATCGTGATGGACTCGCCACCGGCACAGGAAGATCCGCGGCCGTGGCTGGAAATCGGTGCGCGCCTGTCGCACGCCTCATTGCATGTACCCGCAGTCACTGCACAGGATCTGCAGCAGGGTTTTTTGCTGATCGAGGATCTCGGCTCGCAGCTGTATCTGCCGGCACTGAACGACGACACCGTCGATGCGCTGTACGGCGATGCGCTGGAGGCGTTGCTGCGCATGCAGCGCGATGTGAGTGTGACCGGCATGCAAGCGTACGATCACGCCTTTCTGCGGCGCGAACTGGAAATCATGCCGGAATGGTTCCTCGGCCGGCATCTCGGCCACATCCCGGATCGCGATGAACGGGATCTGCTTGAGACAGCGTTCGGCGTGCTGCTGAAGAACGCGCTGGAACAGCCGCACTGTTTCGTGCACCGTGATTACCACAGTCGCAATTTGCTGATCACCGCAAGCAACAACCCCGGCATCATTGACTACCAGGGTGCCCTGGTCGGACCCATCACCTACGACCTCGCCTCGCTGCTGCGCGACTGCTACATCATGTGGGAGCGTGAGCGCGTGGAAGGCTGGGTCGAAGACTATCGCCGGCGCCTGCTGGCCGCGCGATTGATCGACGCCGATGTCGACGAGGAACGTTTCCGGCGCTGGTTCGACCTGATCGGCCTGCATCGGCATCTCAAGGTGCTCGGCATCTTCTGCCGGCTCGCCTACCGCGATGGCAAGCACGGTTACCTCGACGACCTGCCGCGCGTCCACGACTACGTGATCAGCGTGGCTGGCGGTTATCCCGAGCTGGCCGGGCTGGTTGGCTTGCTCCAACGCCGCGTCGGTGCACGCGACCTGCGCGTAGCGGTGGCCGCATGAGGCATGCGCTGATCTTCGCCGCCGGACTCGGCGAGCGCATGCGTCCGCTCACCGATCACACGCCCAAGCCGCTGCTGGTGGTCGGCGGCAAGCCGCTGATCGTGTGGCATCTGGAAAAGCTCGCCGCGGCCGGCGTGCACTACGTGGTGATCAACACTTCGCACCTGGCCGGGCAGTTTCCCGACACGCTTGGCGACGGCTCGCGCTGGGGCCTGCGCATCCGCTATGCATACGAGGGAACCACCCCGCTGGAGACCGGCGGCGGCATGTTGAATGCCTTGCCGCTGCTGGGCAGTGAGCCGTTCATCGCGGTCAACGGTGACATCTGGACCGACGCTGATTTTTCCGCCCTGCCTGCTGTACCAACTGGTCTTGCGCACCTGCTGCTGGTCGACAATCCACCGCAACATCCGCACGGCGATTTCGCGCTGGATGCGCATGGCATCGTGCATGACGAAGGCGAGTCGCGGCTGACCTTCAGCGGCATCGGCGTGTATCGCCACGAGCTGCTGCGGCACTGGCGCGAGGTGATCGGCGAAACCGCCCATGCGGAGGCGCAACCAGCGCGCTTCAGGCTGGTCCCGCTGCTGCGCGCGGCGATGACTGCCGGTGCAGTCAGTGGCGCCCACCATCGTGGCGCCTGGACCGACGTGGGCACGCCCGAACGGCTGGCGCAGCTGGAAGCCACGCTGCGCGGATAGCGCTGCTCAATTCCACAGCCGATATCTGCCGGCACGGTTCAAAAAAAAGCCCGGCGGAAGCCGGGCTCTTCATCCAAGGCAAGCGCGTTTACGGACGGCGTGCCAGCTCCGGATTTTCCTTCGTTACCGGCATCAGATCCTTCTTCGACACGCCCAGCCACAGCAGGATCGGGCTGGCCACGAAGATCGAGGACAGCGTGCCGACCACGATGCCGATCAACATGGTGATGGCGAAGCCATGCACCGCCGGGCCACCGAAGAAATACAGCGCGCCCATGGTGATGCCGGTGAACAGCGAAGTGATGATGGTTCGCGAAAGGGTGTTGTTGATCGAGCGGTTGAGGATCTCCTCCGGCTCGGCCTTGCGCGCGAGCCTGAACAGTTCGCGGATACGGTCGAACACCACCACCTTGTCGTTGATCGAGTAGCCGATCACGGCCAGCACCGACGCCAGCACGGTCATGTCGAACTCGCGCTGCACCAGCGCCAGGATCCCCAGCGTCACCAGCACGTCGTGGATCTCGGTGGCCACCGCGGCGATCGCGAAACGACGTTCGAAGCGAATCCACAGGTAAGCCATGATGCCGAGGATCACGAACACCGCGGCCACGGTGCCGTCGCTGCGCAGTTCCTCACCCACTTCCGGAGTGACGAAGTCGCGGCTCTTCAGCTTCGCGTCGTGGCGCGCGACCTGCAGCTGCTTGATCACGTCGGTGGCGATGCGGTCAAGATTGAACTTGCCATCGGCCTGCATCGCCGCCGGATCGTCCTTGGTCTGCAAGCGGATCGACACCTCGCGGGTACCGCCGAGGCTCTGTACCACGGCATGCTCGAAGCCGCCCTTGGTCAGCGCCGCGCGCACGTCGGCAATCTGCGCCGGCTGATCGTAATCGACCACCAGCGAGACACCGCCGGTGAAATCCAGGCCGTAGTTGAGTGGCTTGACCACCAGCAACACGATCGAGGCGATCATCAGGAACAGCGCGATGGCAATGCTGTACTTGCGCATGCCGAGAAAGGGAATGTTGCTGTTGTGATTGAAGATTTCCATTGCGATTCCCGCCCTTACACCGAAAGGGTCTTGAGCTTGCGGTGGCCGTGGATCAGCGCGGTGAACGCGTGGGTCAGCGTCACCGAAGTGAACAGCGAAGTCAGGATGCCGATCATCAGGGTCACGCCGAAGCCCTTGATCGCGCCGGTACCCATCGTGGTCAGCGCCAGCGCGGCGATCAGGTGGGTGACGTTGGCGTCGAGGATGGTCGACCACGCCTTTTCGTAACCGGCGCGGATCGCCGCATGCGGGGTGGAGCCGTTGCGCAGTTCCTCACGCACGCGTTCGCAGATCAGCACGTTCGCATCGATCGCCATGCCCAGCGTCAGCACGATACCGGCGACACCGGGCATGGTCAGGGTGACGCCGATCAGCGACATCACCGCCACCAGGATCACCAGGTTGAAGAACAGCGCGATGTCGGCGACCAGGCCGAACAGCTTGTAGTAGATCGCCGCCGCCAGCAGTACCAGCGCCAGGCCCAGCAGCACCGCCTTGAAGCCCTTGTTGATATTGTCCTGGCCCAGGCTGGCACCGATCACGCGCTCCTCGACGATGTCGACCGGCGCGGCCAGTGCACCGCCCTTGAGCAGCAAGGCCAGATCGGAGGCCTCCTTCTGGCTGCCCAGACCGGTGGTCTGGAACTGCCGGCTGAAGGGGCTCTGGATGGTCGCGTCGTTGATCACCGATTCGGTGATCTTCGGCGTGCGGACTTCCTTGCCGTCGACCATCTTGGTTTCGGTCACGCGCTCCACATACACCACCGCCATCGGTTTCTGGATGTTGGCATTGGTGAAGTCGCCCATCTTCTTGGCGCCGGCGGCGTTGAGTGTGACGCTGACCATCGGCGTACCGGATTGGGTATCGGTACCCGAGGAAGCATCCACCAGCTCGTTGCCGGTCACGATGATGCGCTTGCTTACCAGCACCGGCTGATGGCTGCCGCGCATGTAATAGAGATTCGCATCCGGTGGAATGTTGCCGGTGCGTGCCGCGTCCTGGGCTGCCGGGTCGCCGGCGTAGCCGACGCCGGCCCGATACTGCAAGGTCGCGGTGGCGCCAATCAGTTTCTTCGCCTCGGCCGGATCCTGCACGCCGGCCAGTTCGACCACGATGCGGCTCTCTCCCTGCTGCTGGATCAGCGGCTCGGACACGCCCAGCGCATTGATGCGGTTGCGTAGCGTGCCCAGATTCTGGGTGATCGTGTTGCGCGAGATGTCGCGCAGCTTTTCCGGCTTGATCACCGCATTGAGCACGAAACGGTCGCCGGTGCTGGGACCGTTCGACACGATCAGGTCGGTGTACTCGTTGGCGATCGCCTCGGATGCCTTGGTGCGGTCATCGGCCGAGCGCAGGATCACGGCGATGCCCTGGCCACGGACGGCATTGCGGGCCACCGATTCGTAGCGGATGTTCTTGTCGCGCAGCAGACTGCGGATATCGTCCGAGTAGCTGTTCTCCTGCTTGTCGATCACATCGTTCTGATCGACCTGCATCAGGAAGTGCACGCCGCCCTGCAGGTCCAGGCCCAGCGGCATCGCGCGCGCGCCGATCGCCTGCAGCCAGCGCGGCACGGTGGACTGCAGCTTGAACGCGACCGTGTAGCCATCGCCCAGCGCCGACTTCATGACGTCGGCGCCACTCTTCTGCACATCCGAGTTGCCGAACGTCGCCAGCAAATGGTCACCCTGCACGCTCACTTCGCCGGGGGCGATGTGCTGTGCGGCAAGTGCCGCGGCCACTTTCTGCTGCACTGCCTGATCGATCGGCGGCGCGTCGCGGTTGGCGGTGACCTGCACCGCCGGCGTGGGAACAAAGGCATTCGGCAGCGCGTAGACGATGCCGAACAACATCACCAGCGCGACCAGCGCGTACTTCCAGCGGGGAAAATCACTCATGCCTTGAATCCATCAAAGCCGCGGCAGCAGGCCGCGGCGGTAGCAACAGGAATAGTTCGTTCGTGTGCAAGGCCGTCGGCGCAGAGGCGTCGACAAGTGCCTCGAACCCGTCTCTCAAACGGATTTCAGCGAGCCCTTGGGCAACACCTGCGAAACCGCGCCTTTCTGTACCTTGACCTTCACGTTGGCTGCGATCTCGACCGTGATGAAGGTCTCCCCGACCTCGTCCACGCGTCCGGCGATACCGCCGTTGGTGACCACTTCATCGCCCTTGGACAAGCCGGAGACCAGTGCGCGATGTTCCTTCTGCCGCTTCATCTGCGGGCGGATCATCAGGAAATAGAACACGCCGAACAGCAGGATCAGCGGCAGGAAGGTCAACAACGAATTACCCGAAGCTGACGCGCCGGTGGCCGCGGTGGCTTGGGCGATGACGGAAGGGATCGGAAAACTCATCAGTTTGTCTCGCAAGTTATGGCGCAGCCAAGGATTTCAGCTGAACGCCTGATAAAAGATCGTCGATTATGCCATGCACCCCCGAACCGTGCACGGCAGCGCATGGCGCTTCAGAGCCCGCGCCCCTTCCCTATTGAGGGCGGCTGGTAGCCGATGCAAGCCCGGCCCGGGCCTGTGCGATCAACGGACCCGGTGGACGTCCTGCATGGACCACGCGGCGTCAGAGCAGCGGCATGGCCACGGCGCCGGCCTGCCGCTGCGCATAAAACGCGGCAATGAAGGCGTCCAGGCTTCGGCTGGCGATCGCTTCACGCAAGCCCGCCATCAGCCGCTGGTAGTAGCGCAGATTGTGGATGGTGGCGAGCTGGCTGCCGAGGATCTCGTTGCAGCGATCCAGATGGCGCAGGTACGCGCGGCTGAAGCCGTTGCTGCAGGCATAGCAGTCGCAGCCTTCCTCGATCACCCGTGTGTCGGTGGCGAACTTTGCATTGCGGATGCGCAGCGTGCCCAGCGCGGTGAACAGGAAGCCGTTGCGCGCGTTGCGGGTCGGCATCACGCAGTCGAACATGTCGATGCCGCGGCGTACCGCCTCGACGATGTCCTCCGGCCGGCCCACGCCCATCAGGTAGCGCGGCTTGTCGACCGGCAGCAGCGGCACGGTGAAATCCAGCGCGCGGTTGCGCTCGGCCTCCGGTTCGCCCACCGCCAGACCGCCGACCGCGTAACCGTCGAAGCCGATCTTCACCAGCCCGGCGGCGGAGCGCTGGCGCAGGTTCTCGTACACGCTGCCCTGCACGATGCCGAACAGCGCGTTCGGCGGCTTTGAATCGACACGTTGCAGGTCATCGAACGCCCGGCGCGAGCGCTCGGCCCAGCGCAGCGAAAGCTCCATCGAATCGCTGGCCACCTTCTCGGTGGCCGGCACGCCATTGATCAGGTAAGGCGTGCATTCGTCGAAGATCATCGCGATGTCCGAATCCAGCGTGGTCTGGATCTGCATCGACACTTCCGGCGACAGGAACACTTTCGAACCATCCACCGGCGAGGCGAACGTCACGCCCTCCTCGGTAATCTTGCGCTTGTGCGCCAGCGAGAACACCTGGAAACCACCGGAGTCGGTGAGTATGGGTTTGTCCCAGCCGATGAACTTGTGCAGCCCGCCGAACTTCCCGACGATCTCCAGCCCGGGCCGCAGGAACAGGTGGAACGTGTTGCCCAGGATGATCTCGGCACCGGTTTCGGTGACGTCGCGCGGCGTCATCGCCTTGACCGAGCCATACGTGCCCACCGGCATGAACGCCGGCGTCTCCACCGTGCCGCGGGCAAACGTGAGGCGGCCGCGGCGGGCGGCGCCGTCGGTGGCGAAGAGCTCGAAATTCATGGCAGTCATCCGCCCAGTTTAACCGCTGCCGCCGCTCAACCGCCCTGCGGCAGGATCAGCATCGCATCGCCGTAGGAGAAGAAACGGTAACGCTGCTCGACCGCATGGCGGTACGCATCGAGCATGAACTCGCGCCCGGCCAGCGCCGACACCAGCATCAGCAGCGTTGACTGCGGCAGGTGGAAATTGGTGAGCAGCCCATCGATGCTGCTGAAGCGGTAGCCAGGGAAGATGAAGATCTGTGTCTCGCCGGAAAACGGGTGCAGCTCGCCATTCTTGCTGGCACTTTCCAGCGCGCGCACCACGGTGGTGCCGACGGCAATGATCCGACCGCCCTGGGCGCGCGTGCGACGGATCTGCCCGATCAGGTGGGCACCGACGTTGAGCCATTCGCGATGCATGCGGTGATCCTTCAGATCATCCGAACGCACCGGCTGGAACGTGCCCGCGCCCACATGCAGGGTGATGTAACCGAAATCGACACCGTGTGCGCGCAGCGCCGCCAGCATCGACTCATCGAAATGCAGCCCGGCGGTGGGCGCCGCGACGGCGCCCGGCTCGCGCGCGAACACGGTCTGGTAGCGTTCCTGATCGCTGGCGTCGGCATGCCGCTCGATATAGGGCGGCAGCGGCATCTCGCCGAGTTTGAGCAGCAATTTTTCCAGCGGCTCGGGCGATTCGAAGTGCAGCCGGAAGAACCCTTCGTCGCGTCCCAGCACCACCGCATGACTGCCGTCAGCCAGCTCGATGCGCCCGCCTTCCTTCGGTTTCTTGCTGACCCCAAGCTGCACGGTCGCCTCATGCGCGCCGGTCACCCGCTCGATCAGGATCTCCACCGCGCCGCCGGTGTCCTTCTTGCGCCCGTGCAACCGCGCCGGCAGCACGCGGGTATCGTTGAACACCAGCAGATCGCCCGGCCGCAGGAAATCCGGCAGCTCGCGGAACAGTCGATCCTGCCGCGTGTTGGCCGCCACATCGAGCAGCAGCAGCCGGCTGGCCGAACGCTCGGGCAATGGCGCCTGCGCGATCAGCTCGGGCGGCAGGTCGAAATTGAAGTCGGACTTCTTCAAAAGCTTTGGGGTCGTAAGCAGGTCCAGCGATTATCGCCGATCCGGCCCGATCGCCACACATCGCCATTTCGATCGGCCCACCCGAACCGGCGCCGGATCAGAGCCAGCCCTTCTGCCGTGCCAGCCGATACGCCTCGATGCGATTGGCGACGCCAAGCTTGCCGATCGCCTCGGACAGATAGTTGCGCACCGTGCCATGCGACAGATTCAGTTGCACGGCGATGTCGCCGGCAGACTGGCCTTCGCCCGCAAGCCGCAGCACCTGGCGCTCGCGATCATTCAAGGGGTCGGCCTCCGACCACGCTTCCAGTGCCAGTTGCGGATCGATCGCGCGGCCACCGCGATGCACGGTGCGCAACGCCTCGGCGAGGTTCTCCGCCGGCGCGTCCTTGAGCAGGTAGCCGGACACGCCGGCATCCAGTGCGCGGCGCAGGAAACCCGGCCGTGCGAACGTGGTGACGATGATCACCTTCATCGGCAGTGCCTGGCGCTGGATGCGCTGCGCCAGTTCCAGCCCGGTCAGGCCGGGCATCTCGATGTCGGTGATCAGCACATCGGGTTTCAGCCGCTGCAACTCGCGCCACGCGGCTTCGCCGTCGGCGGCCGAACCGAGCACTTCGATGTCGGACTCCAGCTTGAGCAGCGCCGAGAGGGCGCCGCGCACCATCGCCTGATCTTCAGCCAGCAGGATACGGATCATGCAATGTCTTCCTTGTGCGGACTGAAGGCCGTCGAGAATGTCATAACCTGAAGGAACATGGAAAACTCGGATCGAGTCATGCGACGGGTTGGCCGGGAACCGCGTTCGTCAGCGGATCGGTCAGCGGCATATCCGCCGCTGACCGTGAAGTTTCAACCAGACGCAGAATCGGCACCGGCACCACGACACGCAGACATGTGCCTTGACCACGCGACGATTCGATCGTCAGTGTGCCACTCAGCGCACGTACGCGTTCACGCATACCGCACAAACCATTGCCGTCATGGTCAATGCCGCCGCGACCGTTATCGCTGATCTGCATGCATGCACTGTTGCGCTCGCGGGTCATCTCGATTTTGGCGGAACTGGCAGCAGCGTGACGCGCAATATTCGTGACTGCTTCGCGCAAGATCAGCGAAAGGCCCCGCTCGATATCGACAGGCAGATCGGCAGGCAGCCGACCGTAATCGAGATGCACCTGCGACGATTCCAGCAGCAACCGCGCCGACGCAAGCTCAGCGGCGAGATCGGTGGCGCGGATACCGGTCACGGCACTGCGCACTTCTGCCAGTGCGTGACGTGCCACCTTCTCCGCCTCCTCCACTTCGCGCTTGGCCGCATCGACATCGCGATCGAACAGCTTGCGTGAGAGTTCGAGCTTGAGCGTGATCAGCGACAGCGTGTGGCCGAGCAGATCGTGCAAGTCGCGGCCGATGCGCTCGCGTTCGGCAGTCGCGGCGAGTCGGCGCACTTCGTCATGCGACAGGCGCAAGGCAGCGTCCTTCTCCTTGCTCATGTGCTCGACAGCCGTGATGGTGCTGACCGCGAGCACCGTGACTGGAATGATCACCAGCAGCGAGATCGGGTAACCGATCCGCCAGGCCAGCACGACGAAAAGGGCATTCAACAGCACCAGCTGCACCATGTAGGGGCGGAAGCGCATATTGCAGTGCCGAAGCATGATGCAGCCGTAGATGAAATAGCTCAGGCCGCTCGGATACCAGCGCAGCAACAGCAGGCTCATTGCGGCCATGCCCAACGCATAGAAGTGCGCCGTGCGCCGTGGTGCCAGCTGCGCCTTGGCGAACAGCAGCAGGAACACCGGATAGGAACTCAGCGTAAACAGCAGCCAGGCCAAGGTGTAGCCCTTGACCCCTCCGCTGAACAGCGGAACGATGAAGATCCAGAACGACCACAGCAGATGGATGCTGTCGACCCATGGCGACTTGCCACGGCGAAGGTCGTCGGCCACGCCGGAATCCGGTGCCGGCGTGAACCATCGGGCAATAAAGTCAGGAATCATGGCAGGAACTTTCCGCGAGCGGTTCAGATTGGACGACATGCTACTTCAACC
>DAIMGD010000020.1:0-7103 GCA_036724165.1 Rhodanobacter sp. | reverse complement strand
CCAGCAGCAGAAAGCCTACGGCAAAGCCGAGCAGCACCAGCACATGCGTCAGGATCGCCTCCTTGTTGAGGCCCACCGCCGCCATCGCCACCATGTCCAGGTGATAGCTCGGCCACACCGGCGCGATCTGCTGCAGGAACTTCGGCAGCATCGGCAACGGAAACCACAGGCCGGACATGATCGACATCGGCATATAGACCAGCTGCAGCATGCCGGGCGCGCCCTGTCCCTTGACCACGGTGCCGACAAACATGCCCAGTGCGCAGAACGGCAGCACGCCGAGCATGCCGGTGAGCATCAACGCACCGGCTTGCAGCGGACTCAACGCTACGTGCCCCAGCGTTACAGCCATGGTCAGCAGCAACAGAATGACCACGCCAGCCGCCACCATCGCCATCAACATCTTGCCCAGCAGATAGGCGCCTGGGGGCATCGGCAGTGCGCGCTTGAACGTCAGCAGGCCACCATCGCGCTCCAGCGCCAACGACACACCAAAGCCGAACAGGCCCGGACTCATCACGCCGAACGTGCCGTAGCTGGCCAACAGGTAGCGCGCCGCATCGGCGCCCTCGGTCCGGGCCATCAACACACCGAAAAACAGATAGAACAGTCCAGGGAACAGCATGATCGGCAGCATGAAGGACGGCGCGCGCATGTAACGCAGGCACTCGCTGCGCGCCTCTTCGAGATAGGCGCCGATGACGCGACGACGCGACATCGCGGGTGCGGTCGGTTGATTGAACGACATGACGGTTTCCATCTCAGGCAGCCTCACGCTGGTCGGTATCCGATGCCTCGTCGGCATCGCGGGTGAGTTCGCTGAATGCCTCGGCCAGGCCGGCGCGCTGCACTTCCAGTTCGCGCAACTGCAGGTCCGCGGCGAGCAAGCGGCGCACCACGATTTCGGCATCGGCCGCGGTGATATGCAGACGTTCGTTGTCCCGACGTACTTCGCTGACCTCGGGCCAGCTGCACACCGTGTCGACCGGCAATGTACTCAGGCAGCGGATGCGTTTGAGTGCCACCCGCGCACGCAGCTCTTCGACCGTGCCTTCATGGATCATCCGGCCGTGCGTCATCACGCAGACACGGTCAGCCAGTGCCTCGGCCTCTTCCAGATAATGCGTGGTCAGCAATACCGAGCAACCTTCCGCAAGCAGTTGGCGGATCGCCGCCCACAGCTTCTGTCGCGCCTCGATATCCATGCCCACGGTCGGCTCGTCCAGGAACAGCAGCTCGGGACGACCGCACAGCGCCAGCGCGAATTGCACGCGTCGCTGCTGGCCACCGGAGAGCTTCGCGTAGGGTCGCTTGAGCAGGTCGGCAATGCCGGCCAGTTCGGCGGTTTCCGCCAGGGTGCGCGGCGCCGGGTAATAGCTGGCGGTCAGCCGCAGCAGTTCGCCCACCCGCAATGTCGGCGGTAGTTCGGCGTTCTGCAGCATCACGCCGATGCGCCGGCGTGCCTCGATCCGCTGCGGATCCTGGCCGAACAGTTCGACCGTGCCGGCATCGGCACGGATCAGGCCCAGCAGCAGGGCAATTGCGGTGGTCTTGCCGGCGCCGTTTGGGCCGAGCAGGGCGAGCAGTTCGCCGCGCTGCAATTGCAGATCGGCACCGTCGAGTGCGGTGAGCTGGCCGTAGCGTTTGACGGCACCGCCGAGGCGGGCAATGGGATCAGGGGTATGCGGCATTAAGTAGTCCTCCAGTGCCGCCATCCTCCACGTAGCGCGACCTCGCAGGCAGTCGCCGGCGTCAGTCATCGGGGGTGACAGCCGTCACCCGCGGCTGGGTACGGGGTTACGGCGGCCGGCGCTGCAAGGTATCCTGTGAGGGATAAAACCGCCCGATTGGCTCTGCCATGGCGGCATGAAACGTCTGAAAACATTGAGGAAGCGCCCGATCGCCTGCGCCTCCCGCCACGCATTCACTAATGTCCGTCTCCGGCATGGCATGCCGACCGGCGGAGCTACGGAGGATTCATCATGGGTGTGATCAACCAGCTGCGCGAATTGCGCGAATTCGGCGGCAAGCCGCGGACCACCGGTCTGGACGATGCCAGCATCGAGCGCATGGCAGCGAACGATCCCATGCTGGGCCAGGCGATTGCCGCCGCAGTGGCGCGCCATCACGAGTTGCGCGCCGACCTGGCCGATTTCCTCAAGCTCGATGAAGCCGAGCAACTCGCCCAGGTGCAAGCCGGCTTCGTCAACTTCTATCCGGACGACGCGATCAGCCCGTACCTGCCCGCGGCAGCACGCGGCCCGTGGATCGTCACCCTGAAGGGCGCGGTGGTGCATGACAACGGCGGCTACGGCATGCTCGGTTTCGGCCACAACGACCCGGCGATCCTCGCAGCGCTGAGCCGTCCGCAGGTGATGGCCAACGTGATGTCGCCCAGCGTGTCGCAGCTGCGCTTCACCACGGCGCTCAACAGGGAACTTGGCCGCAACCGTGGTGGCAGTCCGTACGCGAGCTACCTGTGCCTGAATTCCGGCTCCGAATCGGTCTCGCTGGCCTGCCGCATCGCCGACGTCAACGCCAAGACGATGACCGATCCGGGCGGTCGCTATGCCGGTCGCACGATCAAGCGGCTCGCGGTGAAGGGCGCGTTCCACGGCCGCACCGACAAGCCGGCGCTGTATTCCGATTCCAGCCGCAAGACCTACCAGCAGCATCTGGCCAGCTACCGCCACGAGGACAGCGTGCTGACCATCGCCCCGTATGACATCGCACAGCTGGAATCCGCGTTCGCCGATGCCGACAGGCACGGCTGGTTCATCGAGGCGATGTTCCTGGAGCCGGTGATGGGCGAAGGCGACCCGGGCCGCGCGGTGACACCGGAGTTCTACCAGGCCGCGCGTGCGCTGACCGAAGCGCATGGCACCCTGCTGCTGATCGACTCGATCCAGGCCGGCCTGCGCGCGCATGGCGTGCTGTCGATCACCGACTATCCGGGCTTCGAGAAACTGCCGGCGCCGGACATGGAGACCTTCTCCAAGGCGCTCAACGCCGGCCAGTACCCGCTGTCGGTGCTGGCAGTTACCGAGCGTACCGCCGGGCTGTACCGCAAGGGCATCTACGGCAACACCATGACCGCGAATCCGCGCGCGCTGGACGTGGCGCTGGCCACCCTGGGCGAGCTGACCGACGAAGTGCGCAGCAACATCCGCGAGCGCGGCAAGGAGTTCGTCGACAAGCTCAACGCGCTGAAGAACGAGCTCGGCGGCCTGATCACCAAGGTGCAGGGCACCGGCCTGCTGTTCTCCTGCGAGCTGGCACCGGAGTACAAGTGCTACGGCGCCGGCTCGACCGAGGAATACATGCGCGAGCGCGGCATCGGCGTGATCCACGGCGGCACCAACTCGCTGCGCTTCACCCCGCACTTCAACGTCACCAGCGCCGAAGTGGATCTGGTGGTCGCCAACGTGCGCAAGGCGCTGCTGGAAGGCCCGCGCAAGGCCAAGGCCGAAGCGGCCTGATCGATCCTTGATCGAGCGGCGAGCGGCGACGACGATCACGCGTCGTCGCAGCTGAATACTTCTTGCATGTCAGGCTTTGCCCACTCCCGCGAAGTTGCCTGCCGGCATAGACTGGCGCGGCCGGCAGCTGCCGGTCACCTAGGGAGGGTTCAACGATGTCGATGTCACTACGTCTGCTTGCCGTCAGTGCCGCATTCGCCTTTGCCGGCGTCGCCTTTGCGGCAACACCACCAGCCAGCATGGCTGCCCCGGCCGCCAAGACAATGACTCCGCAGCAGCAGCGCATGGGCAATTGCAACAAGCAGGCTACCGGCATGAAAGGCGCCGACCGCAAGACCTTCATGAGCTCCTGCCTGAAGGGTGGAAGTGCCGCCATGCCAGCAGCCATGCCATCGGCCAAGCAGACCCAGCAGCAGAAAATGACCAGCTGCAACGCCGATGCCAAGACGAAGGCGCTCAAGGGCGCCGATCGCAAAACCTTCATGAGCAGCTGTCTGAAAGGCGGCAGCGCTGCCGCCCCCGCCACGCCGTAAGCACGCTACCGATAAAAGGCATCGGCGCCGGAGCGCGCCGATGCCTTTTTTGTGCCTGGCCCGATGCCGTGCGGATGCCGGCATATCCCACTAAGCTTCCCCCTGCCGCGGCGCGCAAGGCACCGCACGATCTCCACGCAAGGCACGGGCATGAAAATCATCGAGGTTCGCCATCCGCTGATCCAGCACAAGCTCGGCCTGATGCGCCGTGCCGGCATCAGCACCAAGGAGTTTCGCGAACTCGCCTCCGAGGTCGCCGCCCTGCTCACCTACGAGGCGACCAAGGACCTGGAAACCGTCGAGCAGCAGATCGACGGCTGGGCCGGGCCGTTGCAGGTGCAGCGGATCAAGGGCAGGAAGATCACCATCGTGCCGATCCTGCGCGCGGGCCTGGGCATGCTGCCGGGCGTGCTCGACATGATCCCGTCGGCCAAGGTCAGCGTGGTCGGCGTGCAGCGCAACGAACAGACGCTGCAGCCGGTCGCCTACTACGAAAAACTCAGCGGCCGCATGGACGAACGCACCGCGCTGATCGTCGACCCGATGCTGGCCACCGCCGGCACCCTGATCGCCGCCGTCGACATGTTGAAGGCGGCTGGCTGCAAACGCATCAAGGGACTGTTCCTGGTCGCCGCGCCGGAAGGTCTCAGGCGCATCGAGGCGGTCCATCCGGATATCGAGATCTACACCGCCGCGATCGACGAGCGCCTGAACGAACACGGCTACATCCTGCCCGGCCTCGGCGACGCCGGCGACAAGATCTTCGGCACCAAGCAGCTGCCGGCGGCCGACTGACGCCAAACCCGCTTTTGTGGGAGCGGCTTCAGCCGCGATGGCTTTTCGTCATGCACAAAGCATCGAGGCTGAAGCCGCTCGCACCATCCGGACGGAGCCTCAGCGACCGAAGCGGTCGGTAGCCTCCAGCAGCTCATGCATGATGCCCGGTTCGAATGCCGAGTGACCGGCGTCCTGCACGATGTGCAGATCGGCCTCGGGCCATGCCCGGTGCAGGTCCCATGCGCTGCGCAGCGGACAGACCACGTCGTAGCGGCCTTGCACGATCACCGTGGGAATCGCACGGATGCGATCGACGTGGCGCAGCAGCTGGTCGTCGTGCTCGAAGAAGCCGCCGTTGACGAAGTAGTGGCACTCGATCCGCGCGAAGGCCAGCGCGAACTCGTCTTCGCTACTGGACTCGATATGCGAAGTGTCCTGCCACAGGAAACTGGTGGCACCTTCCCACACCGACCAGGCACGGGCGGCATCGGTACGCGTTTTCGAATCAGGGCTGATCAGGCGTCGATGGTAGGCGCTCATCAGGTCGCCGCGCTCGACCTCGGGAATCGCGTTGAGATAGGTCTCCCACGCGTCCGGATACAGCGCGTCGCAACCCTTCTGGTAGAACCATTCCAGTTCCCAGCGGCGCAGCATGAAGATGCCGCGCAGCACCAGCTCGGCCACCTTGTCCGGGTGCGCCTGCGCATACGCCAGCGCCAGCGTGGAGCCCCACGATCCACCGAACACCTGCCAGCGGTCGATCGCCAGATGCTCGCGCAGGCGTTCCATGTCGGCAACCAGATCCCAGGTGGTGTTGTCGGTCAGCTCCGCATGCGGGGTGGACTTGCCGCAACCGCGCTGGTCGAACAACACGATGCGATAAACCGCCGGATCGAAAAAACGCCGGCACTTCGCATTGGTGCCGCCACCGGGACCGCCATGCAAAAACACCACCGGCTTGCCGTCCGGATTGCCGCTCTGCTCATAGTAAAGCGTGTGCAGCGCGGACACCTTGAGAAAGCCGCTGTCGAATGACTCGATCTCGGGATACAGCGAACGAAGCGGCGGCGTCATCACGGCTACTCAACAATGGGCGAACAAGCCGAAAAGACTAGCACGGGCGCCGCTTGGCGAGTTCTCAGTCGGCCACAAACAGCTTGCCAGGGTTGAGGATGCCGTTGCGATCAAACACCTTGCGCACCCCGTGCATCAGCGCGATCTCCGCCACGCCGCGGGTACTTTCCAGATACGCCCGCTTGACCAGTCCGATGCCATGTTCGGCCGAGATGCTGCCGCCATGACGCTGCAGGGTCGCCGCCAGCAACGTGGTGACATGTTCGCACTGGCTGATGAACGCCTCTTCGGCCAGCCCATCCGGTCGCAGCATGTTGATGTGCAGGTTGCCATCGCCGATATGGCCGAACCAGACCACGTCGATCCGTGGATATTCTCGCGTCAGCAACGCCTGCATCTCATGCAGGAACGCCGGCACCGCACTGATCCGCACCGACACGTCATTCTTGTAAGGTCGATCTGGCGCCAGGCTTTCGGTGATGCCTTCACGCAGACGCCACAGCGCGGCAGCCTGCGTCTCGCTCTGCGCAATCACGCCATCGCTGACCCAGCCCTGCTCCAGCGCATGCCCGAATGCCGCCAGCGCAGCCTCGCGCGCCGGCTCGTCGACGGCGTCGAACTCGGTCACCACGTAGTACGGGTGATCGCCCTCGATGGCCCGTTGCGCCCCGTGGGCCAGCACGTGCTCAAGCGCGCGATCGGTGAAGAACTCGAATGCCTGCAGCGCCAGCCGCGCACGGAACAGGGCGAACACGTGCATCAAGGCATCCATGTCCGGCAGCGCCAGCAAGATCACCTGGGACGGCGGCGGTGGATCGGTCAGTTTCAGCGTTGCCTCGACCACGATGCCCAGCGTGCCCTCCGAACCGATCAGCAGCTGACGGAAATCGTAACCACTGGAATTCTTGATCAGGCCGCGGTTGAGTTCGAGCAAATCGCCATTGCCGGTGACCACGTTCAGTCCGGCGACCCATTCGCGCGTGTTGCCGTAGCGGATGACCCGGATGCCACCGGCATTGGTGGCGATATTGCCGCCGATCGAGCACGAACCCCGGGCGGCGAAATCGACCGGATAGATCAGGCCATGGCCACGGGCAACTTCATGCACGGCCTGCAGGATGATGCCCGGCTGCACGGTGAGCGTGCGGTCGACCGCGTTGAACTCCAGCACGCGGTTCATCCGCTCCAGACTCACCACCAGCTCGCCGCTCGCGGCCACTGCCCCGCCGGACAAGCCGGT
>DAIMGD010000019.1:0-17032 GCA_036724165.1 Rhodanobacter sp. | reverse complement strand
CAACAAAGGACGCCTCGCGGCATCCATGCTCGTACTCGGTCATCCGTGTCGCCCCCTGTTCCCGTGCATTGCGCCCGGCTTCCGCAAAGTAGCAAGCGTCGTTCGCCTTCTCAAGCAGCAGGTTCTTGCGACTACGGCGGGATCATCCATTCTCAGACGTGCTTCGCCGCCATCCCGAGGGCGATCCAGCTTCAGCTGCGTCCACATGAAGACCAGGTATCGATCATCACCGACAGTGCGGCAGTCACTATTCTCGCCAAACGCTCAGCAAAGCTGGAGACACATTGTGCTTGGCCAATTTTTGCTTTAACAAACAATTGATGCCGCAGCCGCCTCACGCGGATGCAAAAATCCACAAGACGCCGGCAGCACGCGGCGGTAGCCTGATGTCCGTTTCCCCCACGGAGTCATTCCCATGTCCGCCTCCACTCCTCAAGGCAGCACGATCATCCCCTGTCTGCGCTACCGCGACGCGCATGCCGCCATCGCGTGGTTGTGCAAGGCGTTCGGTTTCGAAAAGCATGCCGTATACGAGAACGAGCAAGGTGGCGTGGAACATGCCCAGCTGACCTGGGGCAATGGCATGATCATGCTCGGCGAAGTGCGCGACAACGATTTCGGCCGGCACATCGCGCAGCCCGAGGACATCGGCGGTCGCGAAACCCAATGCGCCTGCGTGATCGTCGCCGACTGCAAATCGCATTACCAGCAAGCCAGGGATGCCGGTGCCGAGATCCTCGACGACTACGCCGAAAAGGATTACGGCGGCGCCGGCTACAGCTGCCGCGATCCGGAAGGCCACCTGTGGTATTTCGGCAGTTACGGTCCGTGGCAGCCTGAGTAAGCCGGAAAGCGAGAGGCCGGCGTGCGCCGGCCTCTCGTTCAAACATGCAACGGCATATCTGTTACGGCGTGCAGACCTTGCCATGATCCGCATGGGCGCCCTTCGCCTTGGCGTCAGCCTCACTCATGTAGGCGCCCTGCTTGGTCTTGCCGTACCACTTGTCGCTCGAGCAGTGATAGACCTTGCCGTTGACCCAGACCATGCCAGGGCCGCCACCCGGCGCCGCATTGGCGGCTGGTGCCGGCATCATGTGCGACTTCATCGCACCGCCCGATGCCGGCATGGCGGGCGCAGCCGGAGCCGGCATGGCCGCGGGTGCGGCAGGTGCGGCCGCAGCTGGCATGCTGGCTGCGGCATACCACTCCTTCACGCCCTTGTGGCCCTTGCAGGCGCCACGCTTGCTGGCGGTACTGGTATAGCTGCCATCCTTGCACTGACCGGACGAGCCGGCCGGTGCCGAAGCCTGCTGCGCATGGACGGCCGAACCGGCCAGCAGGCAGCCAAACGCCACTGCGATCAAAGCTGATGATTTCATCTCAGATTCCCTCCAACGTGAATTCACATGACGACTTCGGAAGCCGCACCCATCTCGTGCTGAGCGGCCGCCTCTCCCCACCCCATCGGCCGCACGCCGGACTGTCTCCGTGTTCGCGGAAAAGCGCGCCGCGCGACTGATACCGCCAGGCAACCGTGACTCCAGCGCCCGCCGCGCGACTATGCCGCAAAACCATGACGATGAAACACCAACCGCCGGCAGCGTTCATCCGGCAGATGGGCTACAGGCACGAATCTTTGCGGCCGATATCCGGCCGGAGGTTCACGGCACCGGTGCGCGAGGCGGCTTCAACGTTGAATCCGGCCGTGCCACCGCGTACATCTCCCAGCTGATCTGCTTGAGCAAGCCACGTGGGTCGTTGCCCTGCACGTACAGGTCGTTGTGCGTCTTGCCCGGCAGGTAGCGGAAATCCGATCGCGCATGCAACCCGTCCAGCACGGCCTGCAGCTTGTGCACCGCGCCATCCAGGTAATAGGTGTCCGCGCTGCCGACGATCACATGGATCTTGCCGTCCAGCTCCGGCTTCAAGCGTGGCCAGCCGACCTGCAGCAGGTGCGCGATGTCGTAGTGATCGCGCCAGTAGGCGACCACCGCAGGATCGACCAGGCCGGTATCGCGGTCGAACATCGGCGTTGGCCGGCCGTCCTCGTTGCGCGGCGAAAATACCCACTCGTAGG
Organism: Rhodanobacter sp.; assembly: GCA_036724165.1. Lineage (GTDB taxonomy): Bacteria > Pseudomonadota > Gammaproteobacteria > Xanthomonadales > Rhodanobacteraceae > Rhodanobacter. The sequence continues at coordinate 14,955 of DAIMGD010000019.1, read as the reverse complement.
AAGCCATCTGGCCACCGTAGGGACCGAGCACGCGCTCCAGCTTCACCGAATCCTCGAACGTGCCTTCGACCTCGCCGTTCACGCGTTGCAGCGGCCAGGGTGAACCATCCTGCCGGCGGTAGACGCTGGTATGCCGCGCATACAGGTCGATGCCGAAGAAATCGTGGAAATCGACCGGGTCCGGCGAGGTCGACCAGGTGCCGCCGAACATCGCCGGATACCGAGTCTGCAACCACAGCGTGGCCCAGCCACCGGAAGAATGCCCGGTGAGTAGACGGCCAGACGGCTGGCCGTCCATACGGAAATGCGATTCGAGTTGCGGGATCAGCTCTTCGGTCAGCGCGCGTCCCCACGGACCATTGTTGACCGAGTCGGCGAACTCATGCGTCCCGGTTGGCCCGGATTCGTCGAGGAACACCCAGATCATGGGCGGCATTTCGCCCCGGCTCATCGCCAGGTGCACGCCCACCAGCGCACTCAGCAGGTGATCTTTGCTGCCGCCGTAGCCATGCGTGTAATACACCGTGGGATAACGGGTGCTGCCACTGGTGGCATAGCCCGGCGGCAGTAGCACCCATCCGCGCAGATGGATCGGCCGACCCCAGAATGCCGAGAGCAGCGGACTGGCCCGGTCGATGGCCTGCGTGTGCGCGCGGGCATCCGGCGCGGCAGCCTGCAGGTCGGAGGATGACGTCAGCTGCCATGGATAAGGTTCGGATTGCACCCGGACCAGGCGCAGGGTCGACGGGATGATTGCCGGCAGCTGCACGCTGATCACCGGACTGATCAGGTCGCCCGCGCCGCGGCCGCCATAGTTGTAGTTGTGATCCAGGTCGAGCACTGCCTGCAGCAGATATTCGCCCGGCGGCAGTTTGGAGAAACTCATCGGGAAGGCCTGGCCATCGGTGTCGATGGCTTGCTTCTGCCCGGGTGCCAGGCGGCTGACCTCGCGCGCGGCGACGGCGGTGCGCATCGGGTACAGCGGATTGGCATCCACCTGCTCGACCTTGCCGTCCCTGGCTGCCCTGCGCGCCGCCGTCGCCTCGGTGGCGAACAACAGCAGGCGGCCGGAGACCGGCTTGGTGGCAGCGCCATCGAGCTCCACTTCAAAGATCGGCGGCGTGCGCCCCGCATGCCAGCGCAAGGCCAGTGCACCGGCGAGTATCACCAGCATCAGCGCCGTCGGCACGATCACCCAGATCCACTTGCGCATGCATCACCGTTCCGTGCCCAGACCCTGACCTACCAACGCGGCAGCCCGCGTTTCGCCGACCATGGCCGACACGATGACGAAGCCGGTGTCGTCGCGCTGTATAGCCGGTGTCCGGGATCGTGAACTACGCGACGTCGCCGATGGCAATCAGTCCTGCGCACGAGACGATCGCGGAAGCCTAGGCGGCGATCCACGGCCAAGCACCCATTTTTTCCGCCGACAGCGTCTTGGCGCACTTTGCCAGGAAGGTCACGGCGCCGTTGCGGTAGCAGCAGGCGGCGCCTTGAGCGCGGATTTCGGCCGCGCCTGTGCGTACATCTCCCAGCTGATCTGCTTGAGCAGGCCCTGGCGATCCTTGCCCTGCACATACAGGTCGAAGTGCGTGCGGTTGGGCAGGAAATGGAAATCCGATTTCGCATGCAGGCCGTCCAGCACCGCCTGCAACTTGTGCGCGGCACCGTCCAGATAGAACGTGTCCGCGGTGCCGACGTACAGATGGATCTTGCCGTCCAGGTCGCGCTTGAGCTGCGGCCAGTCGTGCTGCAGGCGCCAGGCAATGTCGTAGTGATCGCGCCAGTAGCCGACGACCACCGGATCGATCACACCGGTATCGCGATCGAACATCGGCTCGGGCCGACCGTCCTTGCCACGCGGCGAAAACACCCAATCGAACGACGTGAGCTGGCCGCCATAGGCTCCGAGCACGCGCTCGAGCCTGGCGAACTGCTCGAATGTACCGAGCACCTTGTCGTGATCGCGCACCAGCGGGTACGCGGAACCGTCCGGCTTGCGATAGGCGTTCGCGCTCGCTGCATACAGGTCGATGCCGGTGAAGTCGTGGAAATCGCTTGGATCGGGCGAGGTCGACCAGGTGCCCCCGAACACTTTCGGGTAACGCGTCTGCAGCCACAGCGTGGCCCAGCCACCGGAAGAATGACCGTTGAGAAAACGCCCGCTGGCGCGACCGTCCATGCGGTAATGCGCTTCCAGCTCCGGGATCAGCTCGGTGGTCAGCGCCTGTCCCCACGGGCCATTGTTGGCCGAATCGGCAAACTCATGCGTGCCGGTCGGGCTCGACTCGTCGAGGAATACCCAGATCATCGGCGGCATCTCGCCCTTGGCCATGGCCGCGTAGACGCTGGTCAGCACGCCGATCACCCGATCGTTGTTGCCGCCGAAACCCTGCGTGTAATACACGGTCGGATAACGCGCGGCGACCTTGCCATCATAGTGCGGCGGCGCGAGCACCCAGCCGCGCATGTGGATCGGACGACCCCAGAACGCACTCAGCGAGGGGCTCGTGAAATCGACCAGCGTCGCATGCCGATGCGCGGCCGCAACCACGATGGCATCCGACGCAGACGACGGATGCAGCTTCCATGGATCACGCGCAGGCAGGACCTTGCTGAGCGTCAGGGTCGGAATATCGGTGGTCGGCAAGTGGACCTTCATCACCTCGCTGACCAGATCGCCGGCGCCACGTCCGGTGTAGTTGTAGCCGTGATCGACGTCGAGCACGGCCTGCATGTAGTAGTCGCCCGGCGGCAGTTGCGAATAGCCGGCCGGAAACACCAGCTGGTCGGCATCGATGTCGATGGTCTGACCCGGTGCCCACTGACTGATCTCGCGCGCCGTCACGCTGGTTTCGGTGGCGCGGAACGGGTTCGCATCCACATCGTCGACGACGCTGCTCTTGCCTTCGGACGCGGCCCTGGCTTCGGCCTCGGCGGTCTTCGCCCCGATCGCGAACAGCAGCAGCCGGCCCGACGTGGGTTGCGTCGAAGCGGTGCCGAGCTGCACGTGGAAGAAGCGGTGGGCGGGAACGGCAATTGGGTCCTGCCGCGCGAAAGCGGTGCCGGACCACAGACCAAGACACAGCAGTGCAGCAATCACATGACGACGATGATGCATCACGAATCCCCTCGTTGATCGAATATCAAGATTGCTCGGAATCCGGGTCGCATCTGGCCATGTTGCAGCTCAACCTGCCCGCTTCAATACCAGTGCATCGTAGCCGTCGCGCCGACTGACGATGCCGCAGACCTTGCCTGCGGCATCGCGCTGCACGATGCGCCGCAGCCGCGGCTGGCCCGGCGTGAACAGCACATCCTTGAACTCCGCCTTCATCGCATACGGCTTGCCGCCATTCACCATGCCGGTGAGCCCGTCGCCATCGCGGGCGATCACCAGGGTCAGGTCCGGTCCGGCTTTGTACGTGCCCGCGTATTCGTCCAGCGCGCTGGAAGACAAGGCGATGGCGGGCGGATCCTGTGGCAAGGCAATCGTCTGGCTCGAGATCATTCGCCAGCCAGCTGCCTCCTTCTGCCATACCTCGGTCGAACGGTAGTTCGCATGCGATACCTGGCCGGCCACCGTCACCGTGGACTGGTCGGTGAAGCGGGTGACCGCCACCGGGCCATATACCTCGACATGGAAATCGGTCTGCACCAGATGGTTGGAGATGCCCTTCGGTGCCGGCCCGGCGCTGGCGAGGATGTCGTGCTTCGACACCACGCTGCCGTCCTCGATCATGAAGGTCACCCGGTCATCGAGATAGCGGCCGAGCACGGCGGCATCGCCACTCGCCGACGCATCGGAGAATTCCTGCGACTGCCGCTTGATCAGTGCGGCGACATCCTCCGCGGCGAAGGCCGGCAGGCATGCCGTCAGCAGGACGAGGAACAGGATCTGCGAGAAACCGCGATGGCGCGTCATGAACAACCCCCTGGCGTTGGTAGTGGAATCACCGCATCAAACAGCAACCGCCCGGCGGCACTGGGTGGCCGCCGCTCAGTCATTCGTCATCGGATCCGGGCTTGACGGGCACCAGGCGGAGATCCTGGAAATCGAAGCTGAAATCCGTCAATGGCGAAACCGGTTTGATGCGCATCTCGCGAATCGCGCCATCCGCATCCAGCGCATAGCTGACGAACGCATCGGCATTCAGCCCGCGGTCGTCCCAACGCACCACGAAGCTGTCGTGCTGCCACGGCGTCATCGTGCCGACCAGCTGCGCGGTCTTCGAGAAGCGCATGCGCAGTTTGCCGCCTTCGCTGCTGACGATGACGTCGCCGTACCACGGATCACGGTAGGTGCCGGCATATTTCGCCAGCGGCAACGAGGGCTTGCCGTTCTTCTCGCGTGCCGCCGCATGTTTGGCGTAGCTGTCGTCGGACTTCGCCTCGGCCTTCTTGACCGCCTTGTTGTACACCGCGACCCAGTCGGTTTTCTGCGCGGGATTCAGGTAGGCGTCGAGCACGCGGTAGGTCACCGCGTTGAACGCGGCGCCGGACTCCTGATTCGTCAGCACCACCACGCCCAGATGCAATTCGGGCACCAGGGTCACCCGCGAGACCATGCCCGGCCAGCCACCGGTGTGCCAGACCAGCCGCTGGTTGCGATAGTCGGACAGGAACCAGCCCTCGCCATAGCCGTAGAAATGCGGGGTCAGCGGCGCCAGTTCCGGAATCGGCGGCTTGCCGATGCTGATCGGCGTCAGCATCGACCACATCTGCTGCTGGCTGTCCGCGGAGAACAATCGCAGGGGCTTGCCGTCCGCGCCCTGCGTCGGCAACACCCCAGCGGCCAGCTGCACGTTCATCCACTTGGCCAGGTCGTGCACGCTGGCATAGATGCCACCGGCGCCCGGATCATTCAGCCAGGCCATCGGCGGCACCGGCCGCAGATCCTTGAAGTCGAATTTGGCGTGGCCCATCGCCACGTCCATGCCGGGCTTGAGGTAGGTCTTGTCGATCAGCGACTCGTCCATGCCGACCGGCTTGAAGATGTGCTCGCGCACGTAGTCGGCGTAGCTCTGGCCGGAGGCCTGCTCGATCACCAGCGTGGCCACCGCGAACAGGATGTTGTCGTAGGCGTAGTTGCTGCGAAAACTGTTCTTGATCGGCACGTTGCGCAGCCGTTCGACCACTTCCTTCGTCGTATAGGAAGTCGGCGGCCAGTACAGCAGGTCGCCCGCGCCGAGCGAGAGGCCGCTGCGATGCGCCAGCAGGTCGCGGATGCGCATCTCGTGCGTCACGTACGGATCGGACATGCGGAACCACGGCAGGTGATCGATCACCCGGTCGTCCATCTTCAGCTTGCCCTGCTCGGCCAGCTGCTGCAGCGATGCGGCGGTGAACGCCTTGGTGTTGGAGGCGATCGCGAACAGCGTGTGCGCGTCGACCTGCGCCGGCTTGCCGATCTGGCGCAGGCCGAAGCCCTGCTCCATCACTACCTGGCCGTCCTTGACGATCGCCACCGCGATGCCCGGCACGTCGAAGGTCTTGCGCGCGCTGTCGACGTAGGCGGCGAAGTCCTGCAACTGCTCCGGCAGCATCGGCTGCACGGTGTCGTGCGTCGATACCGGTGGTGGCGATGATGGCGCCGCCGGCTGCGCCCACGCACTGGTGGCAAACACCAACAACGCGCAGCAACCCGCCAGGCGCGGGGAAAGAACTCGCAGGGACATCGCCGACTCCACAGGTATCGAAGCGCCCAACTATCCCGGCAAAGCGTGCGCAAGACCAGCGCTGGAAGTCATGGATCATCGATCTGGTCAAGGCACGGGCTGTCGCGCCGCCAGACAGCGCATCTTCCTGTCTTGAACAGTACGGCTAACATCAAGCAACTCTCGCGCAATGCAGGACAACGATGACTCCGACTACCCCGGATCTGTTTGCCAGCCCGGCCCATCCTGACGAGGCACGCATCCGCATCGGCATCGGCGGCTGGAACTACGCGCCATGGCGCGACAATTTCTATCCCGCCGGACTGGTGCAGCGACGCGAACTGGAATACGCCAGCCGCCAGTTGCGCACGATCGAGATCAACGGCACCTGGTACGGCGCGCAGAAAGCAGCGACCTACGCGAAGTGGGCAGCGCAGACTCCGGCGGACTTCATCTTTTCGCTGAAGGCGCCGCGCTATATCACCGAAGGCAAGCGGCTGGCCGATGCCGGCAAGGGCATCAACAGCTTCGTGCATGGCGGATTGGCCGAAATGGGCGGGCGGCTGGGACCAATCCTGTGGCAGCTGCCACCATCGCGGCCGTTCGATGCCGATGACCTGGCGGCGTTCCTGCAAGCGCTGCCGCGCGAACTGGACGGCCAGCCCTTGCGTCATGTGCTGGAAGTGCGTCACGCCAGTTTCATGAGCGAGCGCTATGTGGCGCTGGCACGCAGCCATGCGGTGCCGACCGTATTCACCGACTCGCCCGACTACCCTTCGCTGGCCGACCTCACTGGCGATTTCACCTATGCGCGGTTGATGCGCAGTGCCGACGGGATCCCCGACGGCTACGCGCCGGCGGCACTGGATCGCTGGGCCGAACACGCGCGCAGCTGGGCCACCGGCCATGATATCGACGGACTGCCGCATGCCGCGGCGCTGCAACCAGCCAGTCGGCCGCGCGATGTGTTCGTGTTCTTCATCAGCAGCGCCAAACAGCGCAATCCGGCCGCGGCGATGGCGCTGCAGTCGCGCATCGACAGCAGCCGCTGAATCACCGCGCGCACTGGCGGAACACTTCAGCCGATGCAGAACGCATTGAACTTGTGACCTTCCGGATCGCGAAAATAGCCGGCGTAAAAACCACCGCCGCGATCGCCCGGCGCACCCTCGTCGCTGCCGCCCAGCGACAGTGCCTTGGCGTGCAGGCGATCCACCTTGTCGCGCCCCTCCACCACCAGCGCCACCATGCCGCCATTGCCGCAGCTGGCCGGCTGGCCGTCGAACGGCTTGATCACGCAGACGCTCGGCTGCTGCATCGAGACGCCCCAGAAGATATAGCGCTCGGTCTCCATCAGCCGCTTGGCTCCCACCTCGTTCAGCAGAGCGTCGTAAAACGCCGCCGCGCCCGGCATGTCATTGGTGCCCAGGGTGACGTAACCGATCATGGCAAGCTCCTATGGTGGATGCGCGACAGTGCGTCAGCATCCTGCAATCGCTGACGCCTGTCACCTGCCGGTTTATCGGCAGCCGCGGCCACACTAAGCTCACCCTTTCATCATCGCTCCCGACATACCCACATGAGCAAATTCAAACCTCTGCTTCTGGTTCTGTTGGCAAGCCTTGTCTTTGCAGCGGTGATATGGCAACGACAGCCTTCCGTGGCAGCTCGCTCGACCGCAACCAGCCTAGATTCATCCGCCTCGGCGTTGCCAGCATTTCTACCACCCGAGGCGCAGCCCACCCTGAGCAAAATCGCCAGCGGCGGTCCATTCGAGCACAGCCAGGACGGCGTGGTGTTCGGCAACTACGAAGGTCTGTTGCCGAAGCAGCCTCGCGGTTTCTATCACGAGTACACGGTGGAGACACCCGGCGCTCGCGATCGCGGTGCGCGCCGCATCATCACCGGGGGAAATCCACCTTTGGCTTACTACTACACCGACGACCACTACAATAGTTTTCGCCGTTTTCGGGTGAACCCATGAGCGCGCACGATTTCGACCTGGATCTGACCAAGCCGACGCAGAGCGGCGTGTACTTCGTCGGTGTCAACGATCTCGACCGCCTCGCCAGAAACGCCACCCGCGACGAACTGCAGGTGTGCCGCACCGACCTGGCCGGTTGCCACGACAAGGACGAACTGCTGCGGCGCCTCGCCGTATCACTGCAACTGCCGGCCAGTTTTGGCCACAACTGGGATGCGCTGGCCGACTGCCTGCGCGACTTCGGCTGGATGCCTGCCTGGGGTTACGTGCTGCTGTTCGAGCATGCCGACGAGTTGCGCCAGACCGCCGAGGCGGAGTTCAATATCCTGCTCGGCATCCTCGATGACGCGGCCACCTTCGGTGACGACAACGACATGCCGTGGTTCGCGTTTCTTGCGCTGCCCGACCGTGCATTCGACGACGGCCGCATGCCCACCTGAAAAGCGTGTCACCCTTGTCCGCCCCTTTATCCCGGATTCCCATGCAAACCATCGATTTTGAACTCGAAGGCACCTACGTCGAACTCAACATGCTGCTGAAACTGACCGGCCTGTGCGACAGCGGCGGCGCCGGCAAGGCCATCGTCGCCACCGGCGCGGTAAAAGTCGACGGCGTCACCGAACTGCGCAAGACCTGCAAGATCCTCGCCGGCCAGGTGGTCACCCTCGACGACGTGGAAATCCGCGTGTTGGCCGACCCGGGCTGATTCAATTCAGGCTGATTTACCGAAACACATCGCCGGTAGCAGCGTCTGCCTGCGACGCCGGCCAGACCGGCAGGCTTTCCAGCCGAGAATCAAGTTGCGGCTGCGCCGGCAAGCGGATCAGGAATTCGTTTTCCAGGACCTGGCGTATCTGCGCGACGCTGTCCAGCGTGCGCCGTTCGCTGGCGCCAGCACGATGCACCACGAATTCGCGGTTGCGCAGACCCAGGCGACGATCGGCCTGGGTGCGCACCACGCTCAGTTCGTTGACGAAGCGCCGGCAAGCGCGAGTCCGCCGAAGCCCACATGCGCCGGGCGGGTAACCGCAGCCGCCTGACCAGCGAACACCCAGTATCCGGTCGCATGCACGGCATTTACCCGCCGTGGATTATCCCAACTGGATCGCTGAACGTCGCTGCATCCGCTGCCGATGCTTCAACGTAACTTCAGCGGCCGAATGTCGACCACTGTGTCACCACCGCCAACGAGGCAAACCATGATTCGTCGAACTGCGTTCCATGTCATTCCCCTGGTCGCCGCGTTGATGGTGGCCGGACTGAGCGCCTGCCAATCGGCTGCCGCTGCCAGCGACGCGCAGGCACTGCCCGCACCCAAAGTGGATGCGCCAAAAACGGCTGCTGCAGGCGATCAGACCGCCGTGTTGGCCGGCGGCTGCTTCTGGGGCGTCGAAGCCGTGTTCGAACACGTCAAGGGCGTGCGCAAGGTCGTCGCCGGCTACTCCGGTGGAAACGCCGGCACGGCGAGCTACGATCAGGTCAGTGACGGCGATACCGGTCACGCCGAGTCGGTGCGCATCCAGTTCGACCCGAAACAGGTCAGCTACGGCACGCTGTTGCGGGTGTATTTCTCGGTCGCGCTTGATCCGACCGAACTCAACCGACAGGGTCCGGACAGCGGCACGCAGTACCGCTCGGTGGTCTTCTACGGCAGCGACGAGCAGAAGAAGATCGCCTCCAGCTACATCGCCCAGCTGACCGCGGCAAAATCCTTCCCGGCGCCGATCGTGACCCAGGTGGTGCCGCTGAAGGCGTTCTATCCGGCCGAGGCATACCACCAGCACTACTTCAGCGAGCATCCGGACAACCCGTACATCGTCATCAACGATGCGCCGAAGGTGGCGCACCTCAAGCAGCTGTTTCCGGCGCTGTACCAGCCAGACCAGCAGGTCGTGGATGTCCAGCTGCACTGAGGATCCCCGGTTGACTCGCCTGCTTTCACTTGCATGAGGCGGCACGAACCCCATGTCGGGACTTCCGCGCCTGTCGCGCGCCTGTCCTGACATTCTCCCCACGTGCCGCCTCACGCATCTCCTACCACGAGTGAAAACGCCGATCTCACGCGTAGTTTCCTGGGCGTGTTCCGCTACAGCGGGCGCGCACTCGAACTGGTCTGGAGCACCAGCCGTGCGCTGACCATCGCGCTCGCGCTGTTGACGCTCACCGCCGGTCTGCTGCCGGCCGGCGTGGCGTACATCGGTGCGCATATCGTCGATGCCGTGGTGAGCGCCAGCCGCTTGTGGGCAGCGAACGGGCAGGCACCGTTGCGGCCGGTATTTGAATGGGTAGCCATGGAAGGTGTGCTGGTAGCAGCGCTGGCCGGCGCGCAACGCGGGCTGTCGCTGTGCCAGTCGCTGCTGCGTGCGCAGCTGGGCCAGCGCGTCAACGTGATGATCCTGGAGAAAGCGCTGACGCTGGAGCTGGCGCACTTCGAGGATTCCGAGTTCTACGACAAGCTGACCCGCGCGAGACGCGAAGCGTCGAGCCGACCTTTGTCGCTGGTCACGCGCACCTTCGGGCTGGGCCAGAACGCGATTTCCCTGATCAGCTACGGCACCTTGCTGTTCCACTTCTCGCCATGGGCAGTCGCGGTGCTGCTGCTGGCCGGGCTGCCCTCGTTCCTTTCGGAAACCAAGTTTTCCGGCGATGCGTTCCGGCTGTTCCGCTGGCGTTCGCCGGAAACGCGCATGCAGCTGTATCTGGAAACCGTGCTGGCGCGCGAAGACCACGCCAAGGAAGTGAAACTCTACGGACTCGGCCCGCTGCTGCTGGATCGCTACCGCGACATCTTCGACAAGCTTTACAGCGACGACCGCGACCTCACCGTCCGCCGCGAAAGCTGGGGCTTCGGACTGGGTCTGCTGGGTACAATCACGCTGTACGGCGCCTATGCGTGGATCGCCCTGACCACGGTGGTCGGCCGCATCACGCTGGGCCAGATGACGATGTACCTGATGCTGTTCCGTCAGGGCCAGTCGGCGGTGTCGGCGATGTTGTCGGCGATCGGTGGCATGTACGAGGACAACCTGTACCTGTCGACCCTGTACGAATATCTGGAAACGCCGGTGCCGCCGTCGGTGGGCACTTCCCAGCGCGGTACGAAGCCGGACGACGGCATTCGCTTCGAACAGGTCAGCTTCACCTATCCCGGCGCCAGCGAACCGGCGTTGCATGACATCAACCTGCATATCCGCCCTGGCGAATCACTGGCCCTGGTCGGCCAGAACGGCTCCGGCAAGACCACCCTGATCAAGCTGCTGACGCGGCTGTACTCGCCGGACAGTGGTCGCATCCTGCTCGACGGCACCGACCTGCGCGACTGGGACGAGAGCACCTTGTTGCAACGCGTCGGTGTGATCTTTCAGGACTTCGCGCGCTACCAGATGCGCGTGGGCGAAAACGTCGGCGCCGGCGATGTCAGTCATTTCGAGGACGAGGCGCGCTGGCGCGAGGCCAGCGACAAGGGCATGGCCAGCGAGTTCATCGACGGGCTGCCGGCCGGCTTCGAGACCCAGCTCGGCAAGTGGTTCCGCGATGGCCGCGAGCTGTCCGGCGGCCAGTGGCAGAAGATCGCGCTGGCGCGTGCCTTCATGCGCTCGCGCGCCGACATCCTGGTGCTGGACGAGCCCACCGCCGCGATGGACGCAGCCGCCGAGGCGACCATCTTCGAGCACTTCCGCGAACTGGCCGGCAATCGCATCGCGATCCTGATCTCGCACCGTTTCTCCACCGTGCGCATGGCCGACCAGATCATCGTGATCCAGGACGGCCGCATCGTCGAACGCGGCAGCCACGAACAGCTGATGGCGCTGGCCGGCCACTATGCACACCTGTTTTCGTTGCAGGCGCAGGGTTACCGCTGATCCAGCCCGTCGGCTTGACCCTGCCGGCCTGCGCGCCCCATGCTTCGCTGTCTTGAACCATCCGAAACACACGCATGAGCAGTCGCTACAACGCCGCCGACATTGAAGTCCTCTCCGGCCTGGATCCGGTCAAACGCCGTCCCGGCATGTATACCGACACCACCCGTCCGAACCATCTGGTGCAGGAAGTGGTGGACAACTCGGTGGACGAGGCGCTGGCCGGCCACGCGAAGACCATCGAAGTGGTGCTGCACGAGGACGGCTCGGTGGAAGTGAGCGACGACGGCCGCGGCATGCCGGTGGACATCCATCCGGAAGAAGGCGTGTCCGGTGTCGAGCTGATCATGACGCGGCTGCACGCGGGCGGTAAGTTCAGCGGCAAGAACTACAACTTCTCCGGCGGCCTGCACGGCGTGGGCGTGTCGGTGGTCAACGCGCTGTCCGATCGCGTGGAAGTGACGATCCGCCGCGATGGCTCCGAATACCGGATGGTATTCGCGCACGGCGACAAGATCAGCCCGCTGGAAGTCATTGGCACGGTGCCGAAGAAGCGTAGCGGCACGACATTGCGTTTCTGGCCGGAGGCGAAGTATTTCGATTCACCGAAGATTTCGCTGGGCAAGCTCAAGCACCTGCTTCGCGCCAAGGCCGTGCTGTGCGCAGGCCTCAACGTGAAACTCACCGATGTCGCAAGCGCTGAAGTCGTCGAATGGCATTACGAGGATGGCCTGCGCGATTACCTGCGTGGTGAGCTCGACGGTACCGAGGCACTGCCGAACGAACTGTTCGTACACCACATGGCGCGCGATGTCGAAGGCCTGGAAGTGGCGCTGGCCTGGTTGCCCGAGGGCGAACTGGTGCAGGAAAGCTACGTCAACCTGATTCCCACCGCGCAGGGCGGCACCCACGTCAATGGCCTGCGCACCGGCCTGACCACCGCGATCCGTGAGTTCTGCGACATCCGCAACCTGCTGCCGCGTGGCGTGAAGCTGGCGCCGGAAGATGTGTGGGAGCGGCTCGCCTTCGTGCTGTCGGCGCGGCTGCAGGATCCGCAGTTCGCCGGCCAGACCAAGGAGCGGCTGTCCTCGCGCCAGACCGCCGGCATGGTCGAGAACGTCATCCACGATGCTTTCAGCCTGTGGCTCAACCAGCACGTCGAGATGGGCGAGCGCATCGCGCAGCTGGCGATCGAGCGCGCCAGTGCGCGCCTGAAAGCGGCCAAGCAGATCGTGCGCAAGAAGATCACCCAGGGCCCGCAACTGCCCGGCAAACTGGCCGACTGCACCGCCACCGATCTCACCCGCACGGAGCTGTTTCTGGTCGAGGGCGATTCCGCCGGCGGCAGCGCCAAGCAGGCGCGCGACAAGGAGTTCCAGGCGATCCTGCCGCTGCGCGGCAAGATCCTCAACACCTGGGAAGTCGAATCGACCTCGGTGCTGGCGTCCGAGGAAGTGCATAACCTCGCCGTGGCGATCGGTTGCGATCCGGGCAAGGACGATCTGTCCAGCCTGCGCTATGGCAAGGTGATCATCCTGGCCGATGCCGATTCCGACGGGCTGCACATTGCCACCCTGCTGGCGGCGCTGTTCCTGCGGCATTTCCCCAAGCTGGTCAGCGAAGGTCATGTCTTCGTGGCGATGCCGCCGCTGTTCCGCGTCGACGTGGGCAAGCAGGTGTTCTATTGCCTGGATGAAAGCGAGAAACAGGCGATGCTGCAGCGGATCGAACGCGAGAAGATGAAGGGCGCAGTCAGCACCACCCGCTTCAAGGGTCTGGGCGAGATGAACCCGCCGCAGCTGCGCGAATCGACCATCCATCCCGATACACGCCGGCTGGTGCAGCTGACCATCGGCGACGACGACGGCACCGCCAAGCTGATGGACATGCTGCTGGCGAAGAAGCGCGCCGGCGACCGCAAGGCATGGCTGGAAGAGAAAGGCGATCTGGCCACGCTCGAGGTCTGAACCGTCCGCGCGGCTCAAATCCGCTGTTCTGATCGTGCCGGTGCGAAACCGGCTTCGCGCCGGCGTCAACCTTCTGAACCGTGGCCTTTCGCCGTGCATCCGATCTGGCGATTGCCCCGTATCTCCACACGCTTCCACTCCGCGAAGCGGAAAATTCTGGAGAACACTTATGAAAAGCAATCAGCGCATGCGCAGCCTCGCCCTTGGTCTTTCGCTGGCCTTCGCGAGCGTCGCGGTAGTACCGATGGCGATGGCCGGCTCGATGGGTTCCATGGGCATGCTGCACAAGGATCCGATGGTCGGCGGTGCCAGGATGTATGCAACGAAGAACATCGTCGAGAATGCTTCGCAATCGAAGGATCACACCACCCTGGTTGCCGCGGTGAAGGCTGCCGGCCTGGTCGACACCCTTTCCGCAACCGGCCCGTTCACCGTGTTCGCACCGACCAACGAGGCCTTTGCCGCGCTGCCGGCTGGCACCGTCGACAACCTGCTGAAGCCTGAGAACAAGGCGACGCTGAGCAAGGTTCTCACCTATCACGTGGTGGCCGGCAAGATGACTTCGCGCGACCTCGAGAAGGCGGCGATGGCTGGCGGTGGCAAGGCCGTATTGAAGACCGTCGAAGGCGACTCGATCACCGTGGCGAAGAATGGCAGCGCCTGGACCGTCACCGACGACAAGGGCAACGTGGCCAACATCACCATCGCCGACGTGATGCAGTCCAATGGTGTGATCTTCGTGATCGACAAGGTGCTGATGCCGTAGTTCGTTCTGAAGCTTGCATGCTGACGGCCGCCCCGACTCCCTCGTCGGGGCGGCTTTTTTTGTGGCGAGGTCGGCGTTATGGTGTCCACTGGCTTTCCGTGGGCAACTCGCATGACCTTGCTACCGCCGCTCGATCTGCAGCGCTGGATCGACGAACACCGCCATCTGCTGAAGCCGCCGGTCGGCAACAAGTGCATCGTCGACGGCGACTTCATCATCATGATCGTCGGCGGCCCGAACGCGCGCACCGACTATCACCACGACGAAGGCCCGGAATTCTTCTACCAGCTCGAAGGCGAGATGGTGCTGAAGGTGCAGGACGGCGGCCAAGCCCGCGACATCCCGATCCGCGCCGGCGAAATCTTCTATCTGCCGCCGCGCGTGCCGCATTCGCCGCAGCGCATGCCCGCATCGATCGGCCTGGTGATCGAACGCCGCCGCGTCAGCGGCGAGAAGGACGGCCTGCTGTGGTTCTGCGAACGCTGCAACCACAAGCTGTTCGAGGAATATTTCGTGCTCGACAGCATCGAGCGCGATTTTCCGCCGGTGTTCGATCGCTACTACGGATCCCGCGAGGCGCGCACCTGTGATGCCTGCGGACATCTGAATCCGGCACCCGCGATATACGGCTAGGAGCCTGGGCTATCGCGCAGCAGCCATTTGCGCGCCATCCGTCGCAGCGAGCCGTCGAGGCTGGCGTCACCGGCCACTTCCGCCA
>DAIMGD010000018.1:0-17076 GCA_036724165.1 Rhodanobacter sp. | reverse complement strand
TGCACGAGCGCGCGGGCGCCTGCCACGGTGGTGGAATACGTGACGCGATGCTGCAATGCCTCACGCCGGATCGAGAACGAGTCGGCGATTGCCTGCTTGCCCTCGGTGGTATTGACGATATAGACGATCTCGCCGTTCTTGATCAGATCGACGATATGCGGCCGCCCTTCGAGCACCTTGTTGATGCGCTCACAGACCACGCCGTGTTCGGCCAGATAGCTGGCGGTACCGGAGGTCGCGACCAGATTGAAGCCACGTGCGATGACTTCGCGCGCCACCGGCAACAGGCGCTCCTTGTCCGCATCGCGCACAGACAGGAACACCTTGCCCACGGTCGGCGGCTTGATCCCGGCCGCCTCGTGACCGCGGGCGAAGGCGGCACCGAAGCTGCGACCTACTCCCATCACCTCGCCGGTCGAGCGCATTTCGGGGCCGAGGATCGGATCGACATTCTGGAATTTGAGGAACGGGAAGATCGCCTCTTTCACCGAGTAGTACGCGGGGATCACCTCGCGCGTCGCACCCAGGCTGGCCAGCGAGCGACCGGCCATCACGCGGGCGGCAATCTTGGCCAGTGGCACGCCGGTGGCCTTGGATACGAATGGCACCGTGCGCGAGGCGCGCGGATTCACTTCCAGGATGAACACAGTGTCGCCCTGAATCGCGAACTGCGTGTTCATCAGGCCGATGACCTTCAGCTCGCGCGCCATCAGCGTGACCTGGCGGCGCATCTCGTCCTGGACTTCCAGCGACAACGAATACGCCGGCAGCGAGCAGGACGAGTCACCCGAATGCACACCCGCTTCCTCAATGTGCTCCATGATGCCGCCGATCAGAACATTGCCGCCGATGTCGGCAATCACATCGACATCCACTTCGACCGCGTGATCAAGAAAGCGATCCAGCAGCACCGGCGAATCGTTCGACACCTTGACCGCATCGCGGATGTAGCGCGAGAGGTCGGCGTCGTCATGCACCACTTCCATCGCGCGACCGCCGAGCACATAACTCGGCCGCACCACCAGCGGATAGCCGATCTCGCGCGCCAGCGCCAACGCCTCGTCGGCATTGCGCGCGGTGCGGTTCGGCGGCTGCTTCAGGCCGATCTTCTCGATCATCTGCTGGAAGCGTTCGCGGTCCTCGGCCAGGTCGATGCTGTCCGGGCTGGTGCCGATGATCGGCACGCCGGCGGCTTCCAGCGCACGCGCGAGTTTCAGCGGCGTCTGCCCACCGTATTGCACGATCACGCCCTTGGGCTTTTCGACGTGCACGATTTCCAGTACGTCCTCCAGCGTCAGCGGCTCGAAGTACAGACGGTCGGACGTGTCGTAATCCGTCGAGACGGTTTCCGGATTGCAGTTGACCATGATGGTCTCGTAGCCATCCTCGCGCAGCGCCAGCGAGGCGTGCACACAGCAGTAGTCGAACTCGATGCCCTGGCCGATGCGGTTCGGGCCGCCACCCAGCACCATGATCTTGTCGCGGCTGGTCGGCGCCGCTTCGCATTCTTCCTCGTAGGTCGAATACATGTAGGCGGTGCTGGTGGCGAACTCGGCCGCGCAGGAATCCACCCGCTTGTATACCGGACGCACGCCGAGTGTATGGCGCAGATGGCGCACCGCGGCTTCATCGGTGGTGAGCAGTTCGGCCACGCGCGCATCGGAGAATCCGAGCCGTTTGAGTTCGCGCATGCGCGGCTCGTCGAGTGCGGTCAGCCCCTGCTTGATCACGTCCGTCTCGGTCAGCACGATGTCCTCGAACGCGGCGAGGAACCATGGATCGATCCGGCTCAGACCATGCACTTCTTCCAGCGACAGCCCGGCGCGGAACGCATCGGCGAGATGGAACACGCGATCCGGCCGCGGCTCGCGCAGTTCACGCTTGAGTACGGCCAGGCCATCTTCGGTGCTGATGTCCAGACCGGTCGGATTGAGGCCGGTCTTGCCGATCTCCAGTCCACGCAGCGCTTTCTGCAACGATTCATGGAACGTGCGTCCGATCGCCATCACCTCGCCCACCGATTTCATCTGGGTGGTCAGGCGGGCATCCGCCGAGGGGAATTTCTCGAACGCGAAACGCGGAATCTTGGTGACCACGTAGTCGATCGACGGCTCGAACGACGCCGGTGTCAGACCGCCGGTGATGTCGTTCTTCAACTCGTCGAGCGTGTAGCCGACCGCCAGCTTGGCGGCGATCTTGGCGATCGGGAACCCGGTCGCCTTCGATGCCAGCGCCGACGAACGCGATACGCGCGGGTTCATCTCGATCACGACGACCCGGCCGTTCTCGGCATTGATGCCAAACTGCACGTTGGAGCCACCGGTATCCACGCCGATCTTGCGCAGCACCGCGATCGAGGCGTCGCGCAGGCGCTGGTATTCCTTGTCGGTGAGCGTCTGTGCCGGCGCCACGGTGATCGAGTCGCCCGTGTGCACGCCCATCGGATCGAGGTTCTCGATCGAGCAGACGATGATGCAATTGTCCGCGGTGTCGCGGACCACTTCCATCTCGAACTCCTTCCAGCCGAGCACGGACTCCTCGACCAGCACCTCGCCCACCGGCGACAGTTCCAGACCGCGCTTGACGATCTCCTCGAACTCCTCGCGGTTGTACGCGATGCCGCCACCAGAACCACCGAGCGTGAAGCTGGGCCGGATCACGGTCGGGAAGCCCACCTTGGCCTGGGTAACAAGCGCCTGCTCGAACGTGCGCACGACTTCGGCCTTCGGGCAATCCAGTCCGATTTCCGCCATCGCCACGCGGAACAGCTCGCGATCCTCGGCCATGCGGATCGCTTCGCGCGAGGCGCCGATCAGCTCGACGTTGTATTTCTCCAGCACGCCGTGGTCAGCCAGATCCAACGCGCAGTTCAGACCGGTCTGGCCGCCCATCGTCGGCAGCACCGCGTCCGGGCGCTCCTTCGCGATGATGCGTTCCACCGTCTGCCAGTTGATCGGCTCGATGTAGACCGCATCGGCGGTTTCCGGGTCGGTCATGATCGTGGCGGGATTGGAGTTCACCAGGATCACCCGGTAGCCCTCTTCCTTCAGCGCCTTGCAGGCCTGCGCGCCGGAGTAGTCGAACTCGCAGGCCTGGCCGATCACGATCGGGCCGGCGCCGATGATGAGGATGCTCTTGATATCGGTACGCTTGGCCATCTCAGCGGGCCTCCTGCATGAGTGCGGCGAAACGTTGGAACAAGTAGCCGATGTCGAGCGGGCCGGGACTCGCTTCCGGATGGCCCTGGAAGCAGAACGCCGGGCGGTCGGTCAGCGCAAAACCCTGCAGCGAGCCGTCGAACAGCGAGGTATGGGTCACCCGGGTATTGGATGGCAGGGTCGTCGGATCCACCGCGAAACCGTGGTTCTGCGAAGTGATCAGCACGCGGCCGTCGTCATGATCCTTGACCGGATGGTTCGCACCGTGATGACCGAACTTCATCTTCAGCGTCTTGCCACCCAGCGCCAGACCCATCAGCTGATGGCCGAGGCAGATGCCGAACAGGGGAATCTTGGCGTCAAGAAGCTCACGAGTGGCAGCGATCGCGTAATCGCAGGCCGCCGGGTCGCCAGGGCCGTTGGACAGGAACACGCCATCGGGTTTCATCGCCAGCACATCGGCGGCGGGCGTCTGCGCGGGAACCACGGTGACTTCGCAGCCTTGCTCGGCGAGCAGGCGCAGGATATTGAGCTTGGTGCCGAAATCGTAGGCGACGACCTTGAACCGCGTCGTCGGCTGATTGAACGAGGTGCTATCAAGGTCATACACACCCTGATTCCATATATACGCTTTGCCGGTGCTCACCACCTTGGCCAGGTCCATCCCGTTCAAACCGGGGAAAGCCCGCGCCTTGGCCAGTGCAGCTTCGACGTCGACCTGCTCGCCCGCCACGATGCAACCGGCCAGCGCGCCCTTGTCGCGCAGGATGCGGGTCAGCCGGCGGGTATCGATGCCGGCAATCGCGACGGTGCCGTGACGCTTCAGGTAGTCAGGCAGGCTTTCGGTGCTGCGCCAGTTGCTGGCCCGGCGCGGTATGTCGCGCACGATCAGTCCGGCGGCATGCACGGCGCTGGATTCGACATCCTCGGCGTTGACGCCGGTATTGCCGATATGTGGATAGGTCAGCGTGACGATCTGCCGCGAGTAGGAAGGATCGGTGAGGATCTCCTGGTAACCGGTCATCGCGGTATTGAAGACCACCTCGCCAACGGTTTCACCAGTCGCGCCCGCAGCATGACCGTGAAACACGCTGCCGTCTTCGAGGGCGAGCAGAGCAGGGTGAGGCATACGTTAACCGCCTTTTAGGTGCAGCGAAGTCCGCAAGCCGCAGGATTGCTGGCTTGTGGAGCTTGGAAAGGAAAGGATCAGGGCGGGTGGAAATGATAGGTGGCAGCGACGTTTCTGTCCACCTTGCAAAGCATGAATCGGGCACCCCGGCGTCAACTGTCAGGCCCCGCGAGCGTTACACTAGGCTTCGTTTCCGTGGAGTTGAAGGCCCCATGAGTGCTGCCGCCCTGCTCGATCCCGCCCGACTCGATCGCCCAGACACCACGGTGTTGCAGCACCCTTTTCCGTTCATGGTGGCGCATGGCCAGCTTCCGGATGAGGCACGCAACGATCTGGATCGTGATTTCCCCCAGTACACCAGCGCCGGCTTCTTTCCCTACGATCCAAGCGATTGCGGCCCCACGGTCAATGCGCTGATCGAAAACATGACCACCCCGGCATTTGCCAGTGCGGTGGGGCAGCGACTGGGTATCGACAATCTCGGCCAATATCCCACCCTGGTCACGCTGTGTCGCCTGCTCAACAAGCGCCACGGCACCATCCACACCGACAGCAAGTCCAAAGTGGCCACGGCGCTGATCTACCTGAACTCGCAATGGCCCGATACCAGCGACGGCTGCCTGCGCTTCCTGCACAAGATCGACGACATCGACAGCATCGTCACACCGGAACTGACCCCGCTCTACGGCGAATTTGCCGTATTCAAGCGCTGCGAAAACTCCTTCCATGGTCACCTGCCCTATGAAGGCGAGCGGCGGGTGATCCAGGTTGCCTGGCTTACCAGCGAGAAGGAAAAATTGCGCAAAACCAAACGCGGCAAGTTCTCGCGAGCGTTCAAGAAACTGTTCGGCAGTCTGGATACCAGACTGGGCGCCGGACGCGATCGCAGCGCCTCGCATCGCGACTGAGCTCCGGCGGCGGCATTTCACCGGCCCGTAAAATGCCAGCCGACAAATGCTGCGAACACGCCGTACAGCAAACCGACCGGCAGCAACCAGCGCGCATCGACCCGGCCCCGATGGAACAGCCACCACAGGTACACGATCGCGATCGCGGTCAATACGCCGGCCACAATCAGCGGCGCATCGAACAGCCACGGCGTGGCGAACAACGCCAGTGAGCTGGGAATGGTGGCCTGGATCATCATCGCACCGGAAATGTTCGCCAATGCGAGGCGCTCCTTGCCCTGGCGCACCCAGATCAGCGCGTTGACGGTTTCCGGCAGTTCCGTTGCGACCGGACTGAGCACCAGCGCCACCAGATGCGGCGGCAAGGCGAATGCCGCACCAATCGCCTCGAGCTGGCCGACAAACAACCGTGATGCAGCCGCAATCACCAGCAAGGCCGCCACTGTCTGCCCGACCACCCAGCGCAGCGCCGGATCGGCCTGCTGCGGGCGAAACTTCAGCGGTTCGAGTATTTCCTCTTCCGGCACGCTGTCGCTGCTGCGCACTTCGCGCCACACATACATCGCGTACGCGGCCAGAAACAGCACGCCGAACCAGGGCTTGATCGCAAATGCGACCAGCCCCAGGCCAACCTTCACGACAAAAATGGCAAGAAACCAGGATTGATCGCGCGCCAGCCGTCGGTGATCGACCCGGATCAGACGATCCGGGCGCTGGAGTCGCCTCAGGTTGAACCATAGCGCCGCACCCACCACGGCATAGGCGATCGTCGCCAGTACCAGTGGTCCGCCCAGCGCCGCACCCACGCCGATATCGCGGGCCTCGGGCGTCTTGCCGAACATCACCGCGACGAAGGTCACCGCGCTTTCCGGCAGCGCCGTGCCGAACGCAGCCAGCACCGTGCCGGTCGCCGTCGCACCCAGCTTGAGCTTTTGCCCGAACCACTCGACACCGTTGACGAAGTATTCGCAGGCGAAATAGATCGCACCGGCGGATCCGAGAAACAGACACAGGGTAAGCAACATGGGATGCACAGGGCCGGGCGAGCAGAACACCGTTGGCGCAACGACACCGCTCGCCCGGCCGGGTGAGCATGTCGATGGCCAAAGGTCTCGCCGGGCAGAACCGCTACCTGATGGTGGCGACTGCTGTTCGCACCATGGCGCCGAAAACAGCGGCAGCCAAGTCTGTTGATGCGAACGCCTCAGGGGAAACGAGGCTGGCTACTCCCCAATGACAACGTGCCGATGCTAACGGTACCCGTCAGGTGACACAAGCCGCGGCGGTCCTGTGCCGCGAGAGCAACCGGCAACGGGTTTCAGCGCGGTGTGGCGATCACGTCGTCAAGCTGCCACGGCCCGGGTGCGCGGCCGCTCAGCCACAGTGCTGCCTGCAAGGCACCACGCGCAAAGATGGAGCGATCGGTGGCGCGATGACCCAGTTCCAACCGTTCACCCTGCCCGATCAGCATGGCCGTGTGCTCACCGACGATATCGCCGCCACGCAGCACCGCGAAACCGATGCTTCCTTCGGCACGTTCGCCGGTTCGGCCTTCGCGGCTGTAGACCGCTGCCATTTCCAGCGTGGTATCGCGCGCCGCTGCGGCCGCCTGACCAAGCGCCAAGGCGGTGCCCGAGGGTGCATCCTGCTTGCGGCCATGATGGGCCTCGACGATCTCCAGGTCCCATGCAGGCAGCGCAGCGGCCGCATCACGCAGCAGACGCGTCAACATCGCCACGCCGAGGCTGAAATTTGCCGCGCGCAATACGGCGATGCTGGCGGCAGCTTCCGCCAGCCGTGCCTCCAGTGCGTTGTCGATACCGGTGGTGCCGCTTACCAGGGCCGTGCCATGCGCAAGACAATGATCGAGCACCGCGGCCAGGGCCGCCGGCCCGCTGAAATCGATGACAACATCAAGCGCAGGAACCAGCGTCCAATCATGCGCGTAACGCAGCGGATGGTCCGTGCCGGCAAATACCGGCATGCCGTCCTGGGCAGAGCCGGGCGCCACCACGGCATGCAGCAGTTCGAAACGCGCGTCCCCCTCCAGCAGTTGCAGCAAGGCGACGCCCATGCGGCCAGAGGCGCCGCTGATGGCGAGGCGAAGGGGTCGGGTCATCGGCACACTCCAGTCAGCAGGACCGCTGATCGACACATGCTACCGCGACTGTCGTCGACCTCACGCGGTGACTTTCGACCAGAACTGCTTCACGCCATCGACCCAGCCTTTTGCGCGCGGAGTGTGCTTGTCGGCATCCGAGCCTTCAAAAGTCGCTTCCAGCGATTCGAGCAAGTCACGCTGCTGCTTGGTGAGCCGCACCGGCGTTTCCACCACGACGCGGCAGATCAGGTCGCCATGACGATTGCTGCGCACCGACTTGACACCACGGCCGCGCATGCGGAACTGCGTGCCGGTCTGCGTTTCCGCCGGAATGCTGATGGGCACCTCGCCTTCCAGCGTCGGCACCGGCAACTCGGCGCCCAGTGCTGCCTGTGAGAAACGGATCGGCAGTTCGCAATAAAGGTCGTTGCCTTCGCGCTGGAAGATCGCGTGTTCGCGCACTTGCACTTCCACATACAAGTCGCCGGCAGGAGTGCCTGCTGCTCCAGCCTCACCCTGGCCGGTCAGACGGATGCGATCGCCGTTGTCGACGCCCGCGGGAATCTGCACCGACAGCGTTCGGGATTCCTCGATCCGGCCTTCGCCATGGCACTTCTTGCATGGCTTCTCGATCGCCTGGCCGGTGCCGCCACAATGCGGGCAGGCCTGCTGGATCGAGAAGATGCCGTTCTGCATGCGTACCTGGCCATGGCCGTGGCAGGTCTTGCACTTGCTGACCTTGCCGTCTTCCGAGCCGCTGCCGTTGCAATGGTGACAGTTGACCTGGGTCGGTATCTCGATCTGCCGACTGATGCCGAAAACCGCCTCTTCCAGATCCAGTTCCATGATGTAGCGCAGGTCGGCACCACGCCGCGGGCGTCCGCGAGCAGCACCGTTCCTGCCGAAGATGTCGCCGAAGATGTCGCCGAAGATGTCGCCGACATCGCCAAACCCGGCGCCGCCACGACCACCCATGCCGTGCTCGAACGCGGCGTGGCCATGCTGGTCGTACAGCGCGCGTTTCTGCGCGTCGGACAGCACTTCGTAGGCCTCCTTGGCCTCCTTGAACTTTTCCTGCGCGGCCGGATCATCCGGACAGCGATCCGGATGGTATTTCATCGCCAGCCGTCGAAAGGACTTCTTCAGTTCGACTTCGGTGACGCTGCGCTCGACGCTCAGCACTTCGTAGTAATCACGCTTGCTCATTCATGCATCCACACTGCTTTGTCGCGCCCTGCATAACCGGTAGTTCCGTGTCCTGCATTCAACAGGCAGCCCGCGTCGAGACACTCTCGGCGCGGGCTGATGAAATCGACCGTGCCAATTAAGGCTGCCGATTATTTCTTGTCGTCTTTCACTTCGGTGAACTCGGCATCGACCACATCATCCGGCTGCGCCGAGCCACCCGGTGCGGACTGTGCGCCGGCATCGGCCGGACCACTGCCCTGGGCCGCCGCATTGAGTGCCTGCGCGGCTTGCTCCAGCTTCTCGACCTTGGCCTCGATGGCGGCCTTGTCGTCGCTGTCCTTGACCTTTTCCAGATCGGACAACGCACCCTCGATGTTGCTGAGCTGATCAGCCGGCACCTTGCCGCCGTGCTCTTTCAAGGCATTGCGGGTCGCGTGCACCAGCTGGTCGGCCTTGTTGCGGGTGGCGACCAGTTCGTGGAATTTCTTGTCCTCTTCCTTGTTCGCCTCGGCATCGGCGACCATCCGCTGGATCTCGTCCTCGGACAGGCCGGAGCCTGCCTTGATCTCGATCTTCTGTTCCTTGCCGGTCTTCTTGTCCTTGGCCGACACGTGCAGGATGCCGTTGGCGTCGATGTCGAAGGTGACCTCGATCTGCGGTTGACCGCGCGGTGCGGCGTCGATCCCCGACAGGTCGAACTTGCCCAGCGACTTGTTCGCGCTGGCCCGCTCGCGCTCGCCCTGCAGCACATGCACGGTGACCGCGGTCTGGTTGTCATCGGCGGTCGAGAAGGTCTGGCCGGCCTTGGTCGGCACGGTGGTGTTCTTCTCGATCAGCTTGGTCATCACGCCGCCCATCGTCTCGATACCGAGCGACAGCGGGGTGACGTCGAGCAGCAGCACGTCCTTGACCGTACCGCCGAGCACGCCGCCCTGGATAGCCGCGCCGACGGCGACGGCCTCGTCCGGGTTGACGTCCTTGCGCGGCTCCTTGCCGAAGAAGTCCTTCACCGACTCCTGCACCTTGGGCATCCGGGTCTGGCCACCGACGAGGATCACGTCGTTGATGTCGGACACGCGCAGGCCGGCGTCATTGAGCGCGGTGCGGCATGGCTCGATGGTGCGCTTGATCAGCTCATCCACCAGTGACTCCAGCTTGGCGCGGGTCAGCTTGATGTTCAGATGCTTCGGACCCGAGGCATCCGCCGTGACGTACGGCAGATTGACGTCGGTCTGGTGGTTGGTCGACAACTCGATCTTGGCGCGCTCGGCCGCATCCTTCAGGCGCTGCAGCGCCAGCGGATCCTTGCGCAGGTCGATGCCCTGCTCCTTGTTGAATTCGTCGACGAGGTAATCGATGACGCGCATGTCGAAGTCTTCGCCACCGAGGAAGGTGTCGCCGTTGGTCGCCAGCACTTCAAACTGCTTCTCGCCGTCGACTTCGGCAATCTCGATGATCGACACGTCGAACGTGCCACCGCCCAGGTCATATACCGCGATCTTGCGATCGCCGCCCTTCTTGTCCATGCCGTAGGCCAGCGCGGCCGCGGTGGGTTCGTTGATGATGCGCTTGACGTCGAGGCCAGCGATCTTGCCGGCGTCCTTGGTCGCCTGACGCTGGCTGTCGTTGAAGTAGGCCGGCACCGTGATCACCGCTTCGGTGATCGTCTCGCCAAGATAATCCTCGGCGGTCTTCTTCATCTTCATGAGGACTTTCGCGGCGATCTCCTGCGGCGCCATCTTCTTGCCGTCGGAGGTCTCGACCCAGGCATCGCCATTGTCGTGCGCGACAATCTTGTACGGAACGATGTGCAGGTCTTTCTGCACTTCGGCGTCGGTGAACTTGCGGCCGATCAGGCGCTTCACCGCGTAGAAGGTGTTCTTCGGATTGGTCACGCTCTGGCGCTTGGCCGAGGCGCCCACCAGCACTTCGCCGTCCTTGTTGAAGGCAACGATGGACGGCGTGGTGCGGTCACCTTCCGAATTCTCGATGACCTTGGTGGTGCCGCCGTCCATGATGGACACGCAGGAATTGGTGGTGCCCAGGTCGATACCGATGATCTTGCCCATGTGTGCGCTCTCCAAAATTTGCTTGCGGCCCCCGCGGCCGCGATGGTTTCCAGATGGGGGTCTGCTCTGGCGATTCAATGCCGGCAAGGCCCCGGATGCGATTTCGTTGTTTTCGCGGGCGCGCCATTCAGGCAGACGCCGGCGAGCGAATCATTCAGTCCCGGATTGATTCAGTCCTTGGCCACCGCGACCAGCGCAGGACGTAACAGGCGATCATTCAGCACATAACCTTTCTGCAGCACGCTGACCACCGTGCCCGGCGCCTGCCCCGGTGCGTCAACCATGCTCACCGCGTGATGGCGTTCCGGATCGAGCGGCTGGCCAAGTGGATCGACCTGCGCCATGCCGTGGTTCTCGCCCACCTTCAACAGCGCCTTCAGGGTCAGATTGATGCCTTCGCGCATCGATGCAAGGTCACCACCTTCGACCGCGAGGCCACCCTCCAGTCCGTCGTAGACAGGCAGCAATTCGTTCAGCAGTTTTTCATTGGCGAAACGACGCGCCTGTTCCAGGTCGCGATGCAGGCGACGGCGCTGGTTTTCCAGCTCGGCCTTTTCACGCAGCACGGTTTCGAGCAGCTCGGCATTGCTCGCTTCCAGCTCGGCCACGCGCGCCTGCAGGCTGTCCCGTTCAGTGGTCGACGACTCACCGGACTGACCCTGTGACGGCGCCCCGCCCGGCGACTGCGGATCGTTGTTCTGCATGCATCACTCCATACGAAAGTTGATGGCCGGCACGGGTGCCGACCGTCCAGATTTGCGAGAAGCCCCGCCTCCCGCAGCGGTTATAGGGTCGTAGCGGCGCGATTCAAGGCGTCGCTGAGCAATCCGGCGGTGGCCTGCACCACCGGGATCACCCGTTCGTACGCCATCCGGGTGGGTCCGATCACCCCGACCGCACCCAGCACGCGCCCTTGTGCGCCGTAGCTGGCCGTCACCACACTGCAGCCGTCAAGCGCGGTAAAACCGGATTCCTCACCGATGAACAGCCGCACTCCAGGCGCCTTGGCACAGACTTCCATCAGTTGAAGCAATTCGTTCTTCTGCTGGAACACCTCGAACAATTCGCGCAGGCGCGGCAGGTCAGCCAGTTCCGAACACGCCATCAGGTTGGTCTGACCGCTGACCAGCACATCACTGCCACCGGCTTGCGGCGCAAACGACGCGGTAGCCAGTTCCATCGTGCTCGAAAGCAACCGGTTGAGTTCACTGCCAGCCTCGCGCAATTCGGCCAGCAGGTGCGTGCGGATGTCGTCCACGCGCAGACCGGCGAACTGGCTGTTGAGGTAGTTCGCCGCCTGCTCCAGTTCATGGCTATGCAGCGGCTTGGCCAGCTGCACGATACGGTTCTGCACCTGGTTGTCGGTGAACACCAGGATCAC
Source organism: Rhodanobacter sp. (assembly GCA_036724165.1). Taxonomy (GTDB): domain Bacteria; phylum Pseudomonadota; class Gammaproteobacteria; order Xanthomonadales; family Rhodanobacteraceae; genus Rhodanobacter. Next base: position 5,142 of record DAIMGD010000018.1, on the reverse strand, counting down.
CAGCACCCGCGCATCCGGCAACGGCACGAAATCGATGTGCCGCAGCGGGAAGTCGACCTGACGCGGCACCGTGACCACACCGGCAAAGCGGGTCATCGCCGACAGCAGGGTCGAGGCATTGCCAAGCAGATCCAGCGTGGTGCTTGATCCCGGCGGCAGCTCACGCTGCAATCGCGCCATCTCCTCATGCGGCAACGGCTTCAATTCGATCAGGCTGTCGACGAACAGGCGCAGTCCGCGCGGTGTCGGCACGCGCCCCGCCGAGGTATGCGGCGAAGAGACCAGCCCGGCATCCTCGAGATCCGCCATGATGTTGCGGATGGTCGCCGGACTCACATCCAGCCCGGAAGAGCGCGACAGTGTTCGTGAACCCACCGGCTCACCATCGACCAGATACTGGGCGATCAACGTACGCAACAGGCGTCGCGTGCGGGCATCGAGATCGTGGCCATGCGGGTTGATCATGCGCTGAGGTGACCCATCTGTAGCAATCCTTGAGACCTGACAGAAATAAGGTCTGCGCACGCAGCTTGCAAGCGGAAGTTGTGTTTGGCACCCCCAACCTGCCGTTACAATCCATCGACCCCAACTCCTGCCCGCCCATGCTCACTTCGCTCTACGTCCGTCATTTTGCCGTCGTCGAAGCCGCCGAGATCGCATTCGGCCCGGGCCTGACCGTGGTCAGCGGAGAAACCGGCGCCGGCAAATCGCTGCTGGTCGACGCACTGATGCTGCTGGCTGGCGCCCGTGCCGACAGCGGCATGGTGCGCGCCGGCAGCGATCGCGCCGAACTGGCCGCGGAGTTCGATCTGACCGAACTGCCGGAAGCTCGCGACTGGCTGCAACGCGAGGAACTGGACGAAGATGGTGGCTGCCAGCTGCGTCGGGTGATCCGCACCGAAGGCAGCTCCAAGGCCTGGATCAACGGCCGGCCCGCGAACGCCCGCCAGCTAGGTGAGCTGGCGTCGCTGCTGGTCGAGATCCACGGCCAGCATGAGCATCAGGCGCTACTTTCGCGCTCTCATCAACTGGCCTTGCTCGATGCGTACGCCGGCCATGACGTCTTGCTGGCGCTGGTGCGCGACAGCGCCCTGCAATGGCGCGAACTCGGTGCACGCATGCATAAGCTGAGTGGCGGTGAGGATCGCGAACAGCGCATCGAACTGTTGCGTCATGAGCTTGGTGAATTGGAGAAATGGGCACTCGCGGCAGCCGAACTTGCCGCACTCGAAGCGAACCACAAACGCCTGGCCAACGCCGGACGACTGGCCGAAGGTGCCGCCGGCGTGGTCGAATTGCTCGACGGCGACAGCGAATTCGCGCTGCGTCGTGCGCTCGGTCGTGCGCATGTCGAGCTGGGCAAGCTTGCTGCACTGGACGACAAGCTGGCACCGCTGCTGGAACTGCTCGACAACGCCGCGATCCAGCTCGGTGAAGCTGCCGATGGTCTCGGTCGCTATGCACAGGATGTCGACCTCGATCCGGAACGCTATACGGAAGTCGACAGCCATCTGTCTCACCTGCACGAGCTGTCGCGCCGGCATCGGCTTCCCGTTGCCGAGCTGCACGGCAAGCTGGCAGCGCTATGCACCGAACTGGCCGAACTCGAAGGCGCCGGCGACGCGCTGGAAAAACTGGCCACGCAGCGCCAGCGTCTGCAACACGATTACACCAGCGCAGCCGCCCAGCTGAGTCAATCGAGAGCGGCTGCCGCCGTCCGACTGGGTGAAGAGGCCAGCGCCCTGATGGCCGAACTTGGCATGACGGGTGGGCTGTTGCGTATCGAGCTTGAAGCGATGGATGCCGATGAGCCGGATCCGCAAGGCCAGGAACGCTGCGAGCTGCTGGTCAGCGCCAACCCGGGTCAACCACCGCGGCCACTGCGCAAGGTCGCCTCCGGCGGCGAGCTGGCGCGCATCAGCCTGGCGATCGAAGTGGCCACGCTGGGCAAGGACACGGTCGGCAGCATGATCTTCGACGAGGTCGACAGTGGCATCGGTGGCGCGGTGGCCGAGGTGGTCGGACAGAAATTGCGCGCGCTAGGCAGTCAACGCCAGGTCTTGTGTGTCACTCATCTGCCGCAGGTTGCCGCGCAAGGCCATGCGCATCTGCTGGTAAGCAAGCACAGTGATGGCGACTCCACCCACACACGAATCGACACGCTCGATGCGGCCGGTCGCCGTGACGAGCTGGCGCGCATGCTCGGCGGCGTTGAAATCACCCGCGAAACCCGTGCGCACGCCAAGCAGATGCTGGAGCGGGCGCAGACCGCCTGAGCGAACGAGCCGCCACCGCGTTCAACTGTTTTTCGACAACAACCCGCGCTCGCTCGCCATCCGGTACAAATCCAGCTCGGACCCTGCACCCAGCTTGCCCATCAGGCTGGCACGATGGATATAGACCGTCTTCTGGCCGATCCCCAATTCTGCCGCCACCTGCTTGGGCGCACGGCCACCGGCAAGCAATAGGAACACCTCGCGCTCACGCGCAGTCAGCCGATTGATCGGATCAAGCGCGGCATCTGGCCTTTCGGCCCGGCGCTGACGCAAGTCCGAACTCAAGAAACACTCGCCTTGCATGACTGCACGCAGACCTGCCACCAGCTCCTCCGGTGCCACGCCCTTGGTGACATAGCCGCTGGCGCCGCGGCGCAAGGCTTCGGATACATACGGCTCGCCATCGTGCATGCTCAACACCACGATGCGCGTCTCCGCGGACACGCTAAGAAGATGCTCGATCAACGGCAGGCCGCTGCCGTCCGGCAAGGACAAGTCCAGCGCCACCAGGTCCGGGCGCCAATGGCTCACCGCCTCTACGGCATCATCGGCGTTGCGGCATTCGGCCACGACGTCCAGATCCGGCTCAAGCTCGATCAGCCGCTTGAAACCTTCACGAACGATGGCATGGTCATCGACAAGAACAATGCTGTACATGCCACTACTTTACACATGGATCCGTGGCTTATGCATATCTGTCCGAAACAAGCTCCCCGTCCGCGGCACCGCGGCACCGCGGCAACCTGGTCGGCCACACATGTACCATCTGGATATGCGCTTGAAATCACTTCATCTGCCGGACTCCGGCCCATTGCTGGGGGCAGGCTATCTGCTGCTCTGGCTGCTGCTTTGGCCGACCGTGCAGCCATACTGGATGTTGCCGTATGGCTTGCGGTTCAGTGCGCTGTTGCTGACGCCAGTGCGCTATTGGGGCTGGCTGCTCGGTGCGGAGCTGGCAGCTACCGCCAGCATCGACCTCGCACAAGGCCTGCCACTGGGCTGGACAGGTTTCATCGTCAATGAAGTACCCGAACCACTGGTCATGGCTGCAGGCCTGTGGCTGCTACGCCGTTTCAACCTGCATGCCAGCCTGCACAGCCCGCAGGAAGTAACTCGTTTGTTGTTGTCGGTCGTGCTGATCGTGACCGTCACTACTGCCGTGGACGCTGCGTTGCTGGCACTGATGCACTCACCAGGCTCGCCAGATCTGATGATACGCGTACTCGGCGAAGAGCTGCTTAGTCACTATCTCGCCATCCTGCTCATCGTGCCGCTGATGATCATGCTGATACGCACCCGTTTCGACCATCAGACCCTGGCCAGCCTGTCAATGGATGGTCTGCTGGTGATGCTGCCGTCGATGACAATCCTGCTGGTGTTGTCCGAGCAGGCTGCACCGCAACCGCAATTTGCGCGTGTGCTATCGCTGGCGCCGGTACTGTTTTTTGCGTTTCGACACGGTTGGCGTGGTGCCAGCCTGGCGATGCTTATCTCCAGCCTTGGCATTACCCTGGTCGATCAGCACCTGGGTCACGCACCCTCGACTGCCGCGGCCTATCTGTTCCTGGCTGTTGCAGGTACCGGCGCGCTCATGCTGGGCTCGGCCACCGACGCGCTGCGTCGAAGCAGCGAACGGGTGGCCGAGCAGAATGTTTATCTGGGCGCAGTCAACCGCCGCCTCGATCAGCTCGCCCATCAACTGCGCAGCGCTGCCCGCGGCAATCTGCAGGCGGACGAAAATCAACGCCGACACCTGGCTTCCGAGCTGCACGACGAATTGGGCCAGAACATTACCGCGATCCAGACCCACGTGAAACTGGCTCAGGCACGTTTGCGACAAGCCGGCATGGAAGACATCAGTACCTCGATCAATACCATTCTCGCTCACATGCGGCGCGCCCTGCACCGATTGCTGGATGATCTGCGCCCTGCAGTGCTGGACGAGTTTGGACTGTTGCGCGCGCTGGACGAAGGCCCCATCCGGGATCTGCTCAGCACCGCCGGCATGAGTTACCACACCGAGTTGCATGGCGATCCGCGCTTGCTTGATGACGATACCCGCACAGCGATTTATCGGCTGGCTCAGGAAAGCGCAACCAACGCCGTCAAGCATGCGCAAGCCAGCGAGTTCAGGTTGCGCCTGCGCATCGGCGAACGGCGTGGCATCACGCTGGCACTGCTGGATCTGCGGGATAACGGTGCCGGCTTACCGAGCCGACTGCCACGCGGTGGCCGTGGCTTGCAGGGCATGCGCGACCGCGTCACCTCGCTGGGCGGACAGTTTCGTCTACGCGCCGACCATGCAGGCGTCCATCTGCGTATTTTGCTGCGAAGCAGCAATGGCTTGGTTGAGCTTGGCGGGATGAACTAGGAATTTTTCTGATACCGCAAACGTAAAGACATCGTTACGATCATTTCATCGATGTGGGGGAGCCGCCATCGCAAGATGGTGGGTCAGGACTACCGTGGGGACGGTGGTTCTGAAATGACGGCAGGATGCCGTTTTTGTCGCTATCTGGCGGCAAGCATTGGCAACAGCGAGCTATCGCCGATTGCCGCTTTGCAAGCCAGATAACGGAGCAGCCGCGAGCGGACAGGAGTCCCTCGCGGTTTTTTTATGCCCGTAATTCAGTCCGGGAGATGACCCCGCCCACCCTCTACGATTCAGGCAAACCGATCAAGTCCGACAACCGCGATCAAGATTTACGTGAACGCTGTTTCGGCCGCACATACAAAACCAAACTGTGATCCTCGATCACATAGCCATGCCGGGCCGCAATTTCGTGCTGCAGACGCTCGATCTCTTCGCTAACGAACTCAATCACTTTCCCGCTGTCCACATCAATCATGTGGTCGTGATGTTTGC
>DAIMGD010000017.1:0-17231 GCA_036724165.1 Rhodanobacter sp. | reverse complement strand
GGTTGCACTGCAGTGACTGGATGCAGCCCAGCGCCAGCATGAAGCCGCGCGCCGAATTGACGAAGTCCGCGCCGACCGACAACGCCCACGCCACGTCGTAGGCGGTGATGCACTTGCCCGAGCAGATCACCTTGACCCGCTCGCGCAGGCCCTTGACGATCAGCATGTCGAGCAGGGCCGGCAACGCCTCGTGCAGCGGCAGGCCGACGCCTTCCATCAGCGTCTGCGGCGCCGCGCCGGTGCCGCCTTCGGAGCCGTCGACGATGATGAAATCCGGTGCGCTCTGGATGCCGCGCCGGTGTACTTCATCGCACAGCTCGCCGATCCACTCCACTCCGCCGAGCACCGCCTTGAAACCCACCGGCTTGCCGGTGAGCTCGCGGATGTGGTTGATGCTGTCCATCAGTTGCGCGACGTTGCCGATATCCAGGTGCCGGTTCGGACTCTGCGAATCCTCGCCGACCGGGATGCCGCGGATCGCCGCGATCTCGGCGGTGACCTTGGCGCCGGGCAGCAGACCACCCATGCCCGGCTTGGCACCCTGCCCCAGCTTGATGCTGACCATCTTCACCTGCTTGTGCGCACAGATCGAAAGCAGCTTGTCGTCATCGAGCTTGCCGTCCGGCGTGCGCACACCGTACTTGGCGGTACCGATCTCGAACACGATGTCGCAACCACCTTCCAGGTGATACGGCGCCAGGCCACCTTCGCCGGTATCCATCCAGATGCCGGCCTTGGCCGCGCCGCGCGACAGCGCGCGCACCGCTGGCGCCGACAAGGCACCGAAACTCATCGCCGAGATATTGAAGAACGGCGCATGGCTGTACGGCTCGCGCGCAAACGGGCCGATGGTCACCGGCACCGGCTCGACATGATCCACGCCCAGGTCGGGAAACGGTGCGTTGACGAAGAACGGCACGCCCTCGGCGCGCAGGTCGCGGCTGGAACCGAATGCGCTGGTGTTGTCGACGTCCTTCGCGGCGCGGTACACCCAGGTGCGCTCGGCGCGATTGAACGGCATTTCCTCGCGGTCGCTGGAATACAGGTATTGGCGGAAGAATTCGCCCAGGTGCAGGAACCAGTAGCGGAAGTGGCCGATCACCGGGAAATTGCGCAGCACGGCGTTGCCGGTCTGGTTGCTATCAGCCACCCAGGTCGCCAGTATCACCACGACCGCCAGTGCCAGCAACAACAGGGCGAACGCCGCGCCGAGCTCCACCACCACGACCAGCCAGTGCGCAAATCCTGTCGTTTCCATGCGATTGTTCCTCTGCGGTATCAGTCGCCATGCCGGCGTCGAATGGTTATCGCCCGCTCCCTGCGCGCAGCCGGGGAGCGATGACGATCAAGCGTATCGCATCGTGCCGAAGCCGATGGCCCAGATCACAACTCGATCCGCAGACTCTTCGCGGCACGCACGGCCTTGGCCACCGCGGCCTCCACCGTATCGGCGCGTGCCAGCGTCACCGCCATGCGTCGACGGCCGCTGACCGTCGGCTTGCCGAAGATGCGCAGTTGCGTATCCGCCTCGGCCAGCGCCTCGGCCACACCGTGGTAACGCGGTGCCGCGCCATCGCCCTCGAGCAGCACCGCACACGAAGCCGATGGCCCGTATTGGTGGATCACCGGAATCGGCAGCCCGAGGATCGCCCGCGCGTGCAGCGCGAACTCGGACAGTTCCTGCGAGATCAGCGTGACCAGGCCGGTGTCGTGCGGGCGCGGACTGACCTCGGAGAAGATCACCGCGTCACCCCTGATTGGATCCGCCTTGACGAAAAACTCCACGCCGAACACGCCCCAGCCACCGAGCGCTTCCGTCACCGCCGCGGCCTGTCGCTGCGCCTCGGCCAGCGCGACTGCACTCATCGGCTGCGGCTGCCACGACTCGCGATAGTCACCATCTTCCTGACGATGACCAATCGGCGCGCAGAAACTGACGCCGCCGGTGTGCCGCACCGTCAGCATGGTGATCTCGTAATCGAACGCGACGAAGCCCTCGACGATCACCCGGCCCTTGCCGGCGCGACCGCCGGACTGCGCGTAATCCCATGCGTGCTGCAGCTCGTCGGCGTTGCGCACCACACTCTGGCCCTTGCCGGACGAACTCATCACCGGCTTGATCACGAACGGGTAGCCGATTGCGGCCGCCGCTTCGCGGTATTGCGTTTCGTCATCGCAAAAGCGATAGCGCGAGGTCGGCAGTTTCAATGTCTCCGCAGCCAGCCGGCGGATGCCTTCGCGATCCATCGTCAGCCATGCCGCGCGGGCAGTCGGGATCACCCGCTGGCCTTCCTTCTCCAGCTCGATCAACGTGGGCGTGTGGATCGCCTCGATCTCCGGCACCACCAGATCGGGCTTTTCCAGCTCGATCACCGCGCGCAACGCGTTGCCATCGAGCATGTCGATCACGTGGCTGCGATGCGCGACCTGCATCGCCGGCGCATTCGCATAGCGATCCACCGCGATCACTTCCACCGCGTAGCGCTGCAGCTCGATCGCGACTTCCTTGCCGAGCTCGCCGGCACCGAGCAGCAGCACGCGCAGGGCGTGATCGGAATGGGGCGTACCAAACGGCTTCATCGGGCTCTCCGGCGCAGGCAAAGCGGCATTGTATGCGGCGCGGACGTCGATCAGGCCGCCAGGCCGCCGACCTTGCATGGCCATGTTGGCCAGCTCCGGCAAGATACTTGTATTTGATATCTATTTGATATCTACTTTGTGCATCTCAGGGAGACACCACCATGAACGAACGCAATGGCTTTTCCGTCGCAGGCATTCCCTTCATCGGACTGTGCATCGTGCTGGCCGGCATCGGCGCTGCACTGGTGTTCTCGGCCGATCCGGCGCAACCGGTCCCGCATATCTTTTCCGGCGTCGCCCTGCTGGTGCTCGACGGGCTTCTGCTGAAGGGGTTTTTCCAGGTCGCGCCGAACGAAGGCCAGGTACTGCAGCTGTTCGGCAAGTACGCCGGCAGCGTGCGCGAAGCGGGCCTGCGCTGGACCAATCCGTTCTTCAGCAGGCGGCGTCTGTCGCTGCGCGTGCGCAACTTCGAAAGCAGCAAGCTGAAGGTCAACGACAGCGACGGCAACCCGATCGAGATCGCCGCGGTGGTGGTGTGGCAGGTGGTGGATACGGCCGAAGCGGTGTTCTGCGTGGACGACTACGAGAACTATGTGCTGATCCAGAGCGAGTCGGCATTGCGGCAGATGGCGCAGAGCTACCCGTACGACTCGCACGACGACGGCACACCGTCGCTGCGCAGCCACGGCGACGTGATCAACTCCCATCTGCGCGACGAGATCCAGACCCGCCTCGGCAAGGCCGGCGTGCAAGTGGTCGAGGCACGCATCAGCCATCTCGCCTACGCCCAGGAAATCGCCCAGGCAATGCTGCAGCGGCAGCAGGCCGGCGCGATCATCGCCGCGCGCACGAAGATCGTCGAGGGCGCCGTCAGCATGGTCGAGATGGCGCTGGACCAGCTCAGCAAGCGCGGCGTGGTGCAGCTGGATGAAGAGCGCAAGGCGTCGATGGTCAGCAACCTGCTGGTGGTGCTGTGTGGCGAGCGCGGCACCCAGCCGGTGGTGAACACCGGCACCTTGTACAGCGGCTGAGGGGGGCGCCATGACTGCCGTACTGATCATCATCACGATCGTCGCCACAGCCAGTGCCAGCCGTCGCCGGCAACCCTGAGTACGCATGGCCGCCGAAAAAAAAGCCTACCCGCTGCGCATCAGCGCTGCCGTACTCGATGCGATGCAGCGCTGGTCCGATGACGAGCTGCGCAGTGTCAACGCGCAGATCGAATACGTGTTGCGCGAGGCATTGCGCAAGAACGGCCGGCTGAAACCCGAAAAGGCCGCGCCGCCGGCCGATGACGACAGCCACTGACGGAACATGCAATGACTGCAACATGGAAATACAAGGTGGTGACGCTGAAGCATGGTGGCGGAGGCCTCAAGCTCACCGTGACGCCGACAGACGACGAGGCCATCGGCGAGCTCGACCGCAAGGGCGCGCTTGGCTGGGAACTGGTCAACGCCGTGTGCGTCGGCCCGGGACAACCGACCGTGCCGTACTTCAAGCGCTCGCGCTGAGCGCCCACTCTCAGGAGCAATTCCATGATGAAACTTGCCTACGCCCTCTGCATCGCACTTGGCCTTGGTATCGGCATGACGCACGCTGCCGGAACCGACTGCCAGGCCAGCTCCACCAGGATGCTCGACCATCTGGATCAGGGCGACTACGCCGGCGCCACCGCCGACTTCGATGACACCATGAAGGCAGCCCTCACCGCCGGCAAGCTGGCCAAGGTCTGGCAGGCCGTGACGCAACAGTTTGGCGCACGCGGTGCACGCGAACCGGCGCAGGTCAGCGAAGCGAGTGCCCATGTCGTGGTGCTCACTCCCCTGCATTACGGCCAGAGCATGGTCGATGCGCAGGTGGCCTGCGATGCCGATGGCAGGATCGGCGGCTTCTACATCAAGCCGCATCACTGAGCGATGCCATGACACAGCCTGATCTGCCGATGCGCGGACCGCACCTGAAGCTGGCACTCTGGCTCGGTGTCGCCGGGGTACTGGCAACTCTGGCGCTGAGTCCGTATCTGGTCGCGCTGATACCGCTGAAGTTCGCCGCTTCACCGGTCCCGCTGTGGGTATTGCTGCCGGCACAGGCACTGCAGGCCGGGGTGCTGTGCTGGCTGCTTGGCTGGCTCGGACTCTTCCTCGGCGCCCGGCATGGACTGGATGCGCCATGGCTGCGCGCATGGGTTTATCGCCAGCCGCGCGAGCCCGCCCAACCCGCACGCTGGTGGCTGGCTGCACTGCTCGGTATGGTAGCTGCGTTGCTGGTGATCGGCATCGACCTGATCCGTTCACCGTGGCACTCCATCGGCACGGGCGCAGCCTTCGGTTCGGCCTGGCGTGGTGCACTGGCATCGCTCTATGGCGGCATCGTCGAGGAGACCGAATGCCGACTGCTGCTGGTCAGCCTGTTCGTGTGGTTGCTGGCATGGCTCAACCGGCAGCAGGCCCGCTCATGGATGTTCGTCGTGGCGATCGTGCTGGCTGCGCTGCTGTTCGGTGCCGGTCATCTGCCGGCCGCGTTCGCGATCGGCATGGCGCACGCACCACTGCCGATCGCCCGCATCGTGCTGCTCAATGCGCTGGTCGGCCTGGTAACCGGTACGCTGTTCTGGAAATACGGGCTGGAGCACGCGATGCTGGCGCACTTCTGCGCGGATCTGGTGCTGCACGTGGGGTTGCCGCTGGCGGCCAGCGTCTGACCGCGAGGCATCAGGGAACGTTGGCGGCGACCATCTGCAACTGCGGCAGCTTGAGCTCATTCCGGCGGCCATCATCCTCGACGACAAACAGGCGGCCGTCGCGTTGTGCCAGCGCCGCGACATCGCCCACCGTGCCGGCGTCCAGCCGCTGCACCGGCCGACCACTGCCAGCGTCATACACCGTCAACAGGTTGGCCTGGTCATCGACGACCAGCAGCCAGTCATGACGGCTGTCGTGCCAGCGCACCACTGAGCCGGATACCGGCTGCGGGCGATCCAGACCAAAACCGCCCAGCACGATCACCAGCAATCCCGCCAGCATGCCGGCGCTGGGCAGCCATGGCTGGGTGCGGAGGATCGTGGCGATATGCATGCCTGCATGCTGACGCCGCGGCGTGACAGGCGCATGACGGGTTTGCCGACGTCACGCCTCGCGCGTACGCAGCGACAGGCCCAGCGCGATCCAGCCACTGAGCAACGCCAGCCCGCCGAACGGGGTGATGATGCCGGTCCAGCGCGGCGCGCCGAGCGCCAGCGCGTACAGGCTGCCGCTGAACAGCACGATGCCGAGTGCAAAGGCGAGCGTGGCAAAGCGACCGCTGCGACCACGGCCCAGCCCGACGGCGAGTGCCAGCGCCAGCGCGTGCCAGATGTGGTAGTTCACCGCGGTGTGCCACAACTCGCTGCTGCGTGCGTCGAGCAGGTTGTGCAACGCATGCGCGCCGAATGCACCCAGCAGCACCGCACTGGCGCCGGCGATGCCGACCAACAGGCCGGCGCGGGAACTGACAGGTTGTCGCAGCATGAGCGGATTCCCGGGCGGCCAAACCACGCATCACCGCCGCTGTCGTATGCTTGTTCGGATGAAGATCCCGGATTCTCGCATGAAGCCCCGCCACCTGCCGCGCATCGTCCTCTTGCTGCTGGTCATCGGCCTGTTGCTGGGCGGCTGCCAGCGCAGCGCGCCGCTGCCGTTCCGCCTGACCAATGTCAGCGGCCACATGCCGGATCTCGATTTCAGGCTCACCGATGATCACGGCAAGGCGGTGACTGCCGCCGACTATCGCGGCAAGGTGGTCCTGCTGTATTTCGGTTACACCCATTGCCCGGATGTCTGTCCGCTGACCCTGGCGCATCTGCATGTGGTGATGCAGCGACTGGGCAAGCTCGCCGATGATGCACGCATCCTGTTCGTCAGCGTCGATCCCGGGCGCGACACGCCAGCGGTGATGCATGTCTACGTCAACGCCTTCGATCCGCGCGCGGTCGGCCTCACTGGCGAGCCACGCTCGATCGAGGCGCTGGTCAAGCGCTACCGTTCGTCATTCACCCGTGAACCGGCCACCCATGACGGCAACTACGAAGTCAGTCACGGCTCGGCGATCTACCTTTTCGACCGCGACGGCCATGCCCGCGCATTGTCCACGCCGGCCGATTCCCAGGACGATCTCGTCCACGACCTGCATCTGCTGCTCAACACCGGAGCCACGCCATAAAGTCACGTACGCTGTGGTTCCTGTTCGCCGGGATGCTGCTCGCCGGCGGTGTACATGCCAGCGCCGCCGAACATGTCCGCGCCAGCCACGCCTGGATCCGCGTCCTGCCCGGCGATCTGCCGGCCGCCGCCTATGTCACGCTGGCCAACGCGGGCAACCAGCCGGTCGCGCTGAGCGGCGCCCGCAGTAAACAGTACGCCGAGGTGATGCTGCACCAGAGTTCCAGCGCGGGCGGCATGAGCCGCATGACGATGGTCGATTCGGTCGACATCCCGGTGCATGGCACGGCCACGCTGGCACCCGCCGGTTATCACCTGATGCTGATGAAGCCGGCCTCCGCCGTGAAGCCTGGCGATATGGTCAGGCTGACGCTGACCTTCACCGACGGCAGCACGCTGGCCACCGATTTCATTGCGCGTCCGGCGAATGCCGTGGATGCCGACCACTGAAAATCATCCACGGAATGGCATCACTTCAGCGACGGCATCGCCGCCGCGGATGACGCGAGAGTCCGTCGCTGTGGACGCCGCGGCAAGCGTCCGTTGCGTGAAAGCCGCAGCCACTGGCGCAGCGCCATCAGGCCGCCGATCGATTCGATCAAGGCTGCCGGCACCCAGGTGATCACGCCGCCGACCAACTGGCCGGTCAGCACGTTGAAGGTGAACGCACGACCGCAGATCTCGAAGATCGGATAAAGGTCGGTTTTGGAAAACGTGACGATCGCACCGGCAAGAATCTGTGGCGTCATGGTGATCGCCGGCGACAACACCCGCACTCCCGCCGTCATCCGCCCTGGCGGATGCGGCCGGTGATCGAGCACCAGCGACCAGTAGGCGAACCCGCTGATCAGCATGGTCCAGTTCATGAAACGGTAGACACGCCAGTCCAGCATCGCCAGCGTCTGCAGTGACGGAATCAACCAGATCAGCACGAACACGATGAACAACACCGTCGCCACTGCCGGATTCAGCAACACGGCCTTGATCAACCGCCACGGCCAGCATCGCTGCAACGGCCGCAGCGCGCGCAGCCGCCATGCCCGCGGCAGACCGGCGCGCAGCACACTGGCCGGATATGAGGTGACGATCAGCAATGGCGCCAGGTGATGCAGCAGCAACTGCTGGATGCGGTGCATGAAGAACTCATGCTCGGCGAAGTAATCCAGATACGTGTGCAATGACAGATAGATGATCGCCATGCCGACCCAGAACGCCAGCCGGCGACCGAGGCTCACGGTCAGCCGGCGACTGCCGCGCAGATACAGCGCGCAGGTCAGCAGGAAGATCGCGAGAAATACCCACGAAAATTCCCACGGCACCATCCATTTCAAAAGCGTTGCCATCACGTTACTGCACCAGCGCTCGAATCCGCGCCGGCAACTGCCCGCGGCTGCCAAGCATAGTGCCGCGTGGATTGCCGGCGTTGCGGCAGATTGCCGCCGTCATGTGCGCTGCCGGCTGCGCCGGGTACGCCGCCAGCCATAAAGCAGCCCGATCAGGATCACCAGCGCCGGCACCAGCACGATATTGATGAATTTCAGCCGCAATCCAAGCGCATCGATTTCGGCGTTGAGCTGGTGCTGGACGTCGCGCAGCTCCTTGTTGATCGCGAGCTGACGCTGGCGAAACTGCTCGATCTCATGACGCTGCTCGACCGTGGCCGTACTCGCCTGACTGCCCTTGCCCGGCTGCAGCTCGTCCAGTCGACGCCGGGTATCGGCCAGTTCCTGTTCCAGCTCATGCTCTTTCTGCAGGAATTTCAGATCGGCGACGCTGCCAAGTGCCTGCACACGGGTGAATGGACGCTGCGAAGTGGAACGTCCGCGGATCGACAGCAGCGCCGAGGATCCACTGAGGTTGTCGACCAGATTGGTGACAAAGTCACCGTTGTTGGCGAACACCCGCATCATGGTCTGACCAAGAATGGTCTGCGGCTCCACCCATAGCCGGTCACTGAGCAGGTCGGTATCGGCGACCAGAATCACTTCCGCATTCGGCGCCGAACGGGCCAGATGCCCCGGCTGGCCCGCGCGTTCCGGAAATGCACTGTCGAACAGGCCGTGCAGGCGTGCCGCCAGGACATAGTTCGCCTTGTCTGGCGCGTAGCCCTGCAGCAGCGCGGTAGGATCATTGCTCGCCGCCAGCACCCGCTGGGTCGGCACTACCTGGGCATCGGCACTGCTCTGCAGCAAAGGCAACAGACGCGTGCGTGCATTCGGTGCCAGGTCGAAATGACCGATGGTGGACACATTGATGCGCTGCAGGCTGGCGGTGACGACGTCGTCGCGATTGAGCTCCTGCGCCCCCAGATCAAGCATCGCCGGGTGATTGAAATTGCTGCCGGCCAGCTCGATCGGCAACGCACGTGCACGGTCCAGCACGATCTTGTGCGGGTCGTAGAGTACGCCCCACGCCGCAAACAGCCGCGGCAGGTCCGAGCTGTGATCGGGCAAATCCGCGCCGGCAGCATCGTATGGCCTGTTGTCGAGTTCGGCATCGGGGTCGACGAACACCACCAGATGTCCACCGCGCAGCACATACTGGTCGATCGCATATTGCGCATCCAGCGGCAGCTGCCTGGGCTGGATCAGCAGCAGCACCTTGATGCCGCCATCCACGCTCTTCAGCGCGTCCGGATTCAGCATTTTCACATCGAACAGCTGGCCAAGCTGCTGCATGATCGTCCATCGCGGCTGCTCGAGCGCTGCATTGCCGTCGACCGGCAACGAACTGATCACGCCGATGACCGGCTTGCTTGACTGGTTCAGTTCGTACAGCAGCTTGGCAAGGTCGTATTCGAGAAACGTTTCACGCGCCGGGTCGAAGAACGGGATCGCGAGTGCCCTTTCCGGCGCGCGATCCGGCGCGGAGTCGAGATCCGCAGTACCCGACAGGGCGCTCGCGGCGAGGCCGAAAAACACCCGCTCGCCATTGCTGCCGCCGTTGGCTGCGATCAGGCCGCTGCCCTCGGCACTGGCTTCATCGTCGGAGTACGGCACCGGGTCGATCACCTGCAGGCGGATGCGTCCATGCGATCGCGCGACCATCTCCTGCAGCATCTCGTTCACGCGCTGCTCGTAACTGCGCAGTTGCGGCAGGTCGCGGGCGGCGTGATCGGAAAAATACAGGGTCAGTCGCAACGGTCGCTGCAAGGTATCGACAATCTGCAGCGTGCCTGGCGTCAGCGTGTACAACTGATCCGTGGTGAGATCGATCCGCGATGCATGCAGCCAGCGGCTGCTGGCCACGATCAGCGGCACGAAGATCAGCACCAGCATTACCAGCGAGGCATACAACCTCGTTCGCCGGCTGAAATGCAGTGACCTGAAAAGCATGCGTGGCAGCCGCGGGCGGGGCATGGCTCAGCGCGTCCGCTTCAGATCGAGCAGCACTACACCGGCCGTCAACCAGCCGATCACGCTGAGCAGGAAATACAGCAGATCGCGTACATCCAGCACGCCGCGCGCGATCGCCTCGAAATGCCGCAGCATCGAAAGATGCGCCACGCCATTGATGAGCTTGCGCGGCAACGTGCCCTGAAAGAAATCCAGCACCTGCGGCTGGCCGGCAAGGATCAGCAGCACGCATACCAGCGCGGTGAGAATGAATGCCACCACCTGGCTGCTGGTCAGCGCCGACAGGCAAGCGCCGATCGCAATGAACGTGCCGGCCATCAGCCAGCTGCCGAGATAGCCGGCGAGGATCACACCGTTGTCCGGTGCGCCCAGATAGTTGACGGTGATCCAGAGCGGAAACGTCAGCAGCAGCGCCAGCCCGATAAACACCCATGCCGCCAGAAATTTGCCCAGCATCGCCTGCCACAACGTCAGCGGTAACGTCAGCAGCAGCTCCAGCGTGCCACCCTTGGTTTCCTCTGCCCACATGCGCATCGTGATCGCCGGCACCAGGATCAGGTACAGCCACGGATGCATCTCGAAGAACGGCTGGAGGTCGGCCTGCCCGCGTTCGTAGAAGTCGCCGGCATAAAACGTGAGGATTCCGGCCAGCACCAGGAAGATCACCAGGAACACATAGGCCACGGGCGTCACGAAGTAGCTGCGCAGCTCGCGCCGCATCACCGCACTGACCGGATTCATGCGCGTCTCTCCGCCACTGCACCAGCGACCACGCCGTCCTGGCGAGTGGTGATCTGGCGAAATACCTCGTCGAGCCGGCCACGTTCGAGCTGGATTTCCGAAACCTCCAGACCCTGCTCACGCAACAGTCTCTCGACCGCTTCAAGAATACGTTCGCCCGGCTTGGGAAACACGGTGATGCGGCCATCCAGCGGGTCGACCTCGATCGCGGCCACCTGCGGCAACCGGCCCAGCATTTCCTGCGACATGCCGCTGCCCGGTGCACTGAACGACACCGCGCCGTGATAGCGCGAACGCTGCTCCAGCTCGGCCGGGGTGGCATCCGCGAGCAACCTGCCGTGGGCGATGATCACCACCCGGTTGCACAGCGCGTGCACCTCTTCCAGCAGGTGGGTGGAAATCAGGATCGTGCGTTCGCGCGCCATCATGTCGATCAGCTGACGCACGGCATGTTTCTGGTTTGGATCAAGGCCATCGGTGGGCTCGTCCAGCATCAGCACCGGTGGATCATGCAGAATGGCCTGGGCCAGTCCCACGCGCCGGCGCAAACCCTTGGACAAGGTGTCGATGCCCAGTCCGAGCACCTCCTCCAGCTGCAGGCGATGCACCACCTCTTCAAAACGTCGGTGACCGATATCCGGTTTCAGTCCGCGCACTCGAATAATGAACTGCAGAAATTCACGCACCGTCATCTCGCCATAACTCGGCGCACCTTCCGGCAGGTAGCCGAGCGCGCGTTTCGCCTTCAGCGGCTCGCGGCAGACATCGTGGCCGCAGACCCGCGCGGTGCCCGAGGTAGGGATCAGGAAGCCTGCGATCATGCGCATGGCGGTGGATTTGCCGGCGCCGTTGGGGCCAAGCAGACCCAGTACCTGCCCGGGTTCGACACGGATGCTCAGCGCATCCACCGCGGTCAGGTTGCCATAGCATCGGGTGAGCTGGTCGGTTTCGATCATGTCCGCTGGTGCATGTGCTGCAGGCGCTTCGTCGGCCGCCGGCCAGGATGCGCATCGTGCCACGGAGCGCCTTGCAATGTAATGCAAGACACCAGGGAGGTTACGCCGCTCGTTGGGCAGCCCTGCCATCCGCGACAGCTGAAAAGAAAAAAGCCCCTCCATGCGGAAGGGCTTTTTCGATCCTGCATTCGCTGTCCGCTTAGTTGCCGGCGCTGGCCGCCGCGGCCGGTGTGGCGTCGGTGCTGGCGGCCGGAGCCGGGGCCGACCCGGAAGCAGCGGGTGCACTGGTGTCGGATACTGGCTGGATACCCGCTTCCTGCTCGGGCGTCTGCTGCGGCGCATTGCTCAATTGCAGGTAGACATCATGCTTCGCATAGGTGGTGATGTTGCCGGTGGCGTCCTTCACCTCTGGCGTGGCCAGCACGTCATACGGTGGGGTGACGACCTCATCGAACTTGTAACCATGGGTTTGCGCATAGGCCTTGAGCATGTCGCGAGTCTGCGGCACACCGGCAAACGTGCCGTTCCAGACGCCCTTCAGCGCCGCGCCGCCAAACGCCAGGTTGGCGCGCACATTGCTATCCACGATCAGGCGACCGAAGCGATCGCGACCGCCGGGCGTCACGCTGGGGCTGCTGGCCACATTGGCGGCGGTGCCTGCTTCTGCCGGCGCAGTGGATGCATCCAGCGCCGGCGGAGTCGGTGCGGTCAACTGCACGCTCTGACCATTGACGGTCAGCGTGCTGGAATCGATCGGCAGCGCCACATCGAAGTCGAAGTTCTGGTCGCCATAGTTGGTGATGAACAGGATTTGCGGTCCGGTGATGTTCACACCCAGCTTCTTGGCGGCAGCCTGGATTTCCGTCACGGTCTTGCCGACGACGATATCAAGACCGTCGATACCGTCCTTGCGCGGACTTGTCGCAGATACCAGCAATACCGGTGCCTGCTGAGTCTGCTCGATGGAAGGATCCAGCTTGCTGTAGTCAACGTTGGCAACCCCTGCCAGCACGTTCTGCAGGTTATTCAGGCTGAACTGGATGAACGAGTCGGGATCGCCGTGGATATACAGATTGGCGAAACGATTGATCAGGTTGAAGCCATAGGACACGTCATAGGACCAAGTCACATTGCTCAGCTGCCCGCGGCTGCCCTGGCGCTCCAGATCCAGCGTGAAATGCTTATCCATGCCGCGCCAGCTGTTGTCCAGATTCCAGACGATGCTGGCCTTCTTGGTATTGCTGTCGATCTTGTCGAAATCCGGCGTGACGCTGGCGATGGTCAGGCCGCCCTCACCCACCTTGGCATCAT
This sequence comes from Rhodanobacter sp., assembly GCA_036724165.1. Taxonomy (GTDB): domain Bacteria; phylum Pseudomonadota; class Gammaproteobacteria; order Xanthomonadales; family Rhodanobacteraceae; genus Rhodanobacter. Next base: position 4,088 of record DAIMGD010000017.1, on the reverse strand, counting down.
TGCTGCTCCAGCTGACCTCGGCGCCCGGGCCGTAGGCCTTGCCGGAAAATTTGTACTGCACGTTCCGGTCGTAGGAACTCAGCACCGAGTAGTCCGGCAGCCGGCGGAAATTATCGAGCACGTCATAGACCTGGCGCATGTCCTTGCCGATAACCAGCGAGCGATCCACATGGCCGCTGCCAGGCATGACCACAGCCGCCAAGACACCGATCACCGCCACGATGACCAGGGCAACAAGAAATTCAAGGACACGCATCATTCCAGAGTTCTCCGAGCGTCTCTACGCCATACCTAAAAATGTCGTCCCAGCCACCGCACGGGCTCGCCCGAGGGGTCATGGCAGGGGGTCGGCAAACGCCGAAGCTACGGATGTTACTTGCTCGCGGGCAGGAACGCCATTGGGCCCGCCCTGATCGCCCGACAGGCTGAAAATGAGCTGCAGCAAGCGCCACGACGCACGCGTACTGGTCACCAAATTCATCGCTGCGCCACAAAACCGGGGGCACGTTGACCATGCCGCCCGTCTAGGCGCATCGCCTTCAGACAATCCCCATTTCCAGCGCTTTCAGTACGGCTCGCGTGCGGTCGCGTACGCCCAGCTTGGAAAGAATATTGGAAACGTGGTTTTTCACGGTGCCCTCGGCCACCTTGAGCGAATTGGCAATTTCCTTGTTGCTGTAGCCACCGGACAGCAGCCGCAGGATCTCGGTCTCGCGCTCGGTCAGCGGATCAGGCTGCTCCAGGCTGGTGAAATGGTTCTGCATCCGCGCCACCCCTGCCATCAGCCGCTGGGTAACCATAGGCGCCACCAGTGAGCCACCGCCGGCAACGGTACGCACGGCTTCCACCAGTTGCTCCAGCGAAACGTCCTTCAGCAGATAGCCGCGCGCACCGGCCTTGAGACCCTGCAACACCAGTTGATCGTCGTCGAACGTGGTCAGGATGATGGTTGGCGGAAGCTCGTTGCGTGCCGAGAGCGCCTGCAATACCTCCAGCCCGCTCATGTTCGGCATGCGCAAATCCAGCAGCACTACATCCGGCTTGATCCGTGGAATGTCCTGCACGGCCTGCGCGCCATCGACGCATTCGGCTACCACGCGGATATCTTCAGACAGATCCAGCAGCGAACGGACGCCTTGGCGCACCAGGTTCTGGTCGTCGACGAGACAAACGGAGATCATTGCGAATCCTCGGACAAGCATGGTTCATGAGCTGGCATGGGAAACCGGCCGGGAGCGCAGCTCCTGACGATGGCGCATTCTTGCACGCCGGGTCGAACCGCCGACATTACGACACACTCAATGCCGGCGGTTCAAACCGCGTCGGCGCATGCGCCAGCGCGGCGTGCTCGCCCAGTGGCAGCCGTACCGTCAAGGCAAAACCCAGGCTCACGCCGGTATCCAGCGTCACGCTGCCGCCGAATTCGGCCAGCCGTTCGCGCATGCCGGAAAGCCCGTTGCCCGGCTCGACCTGCGCCGCACCGCGCCCATCGTCACGCGCATGCAGTCCCAGCAGACTTTCCCCGGCATAGGCGAAGTTGAGCCACAGATTGCGCGCGCCGGCATGCTTGGCGGTATTGGTGATGATCTCCTGGGCGCAGCGCAGCAGTATCTGCGCGCGGCGCGGATCCTCCACGCTGAAACGCGGCGGCATGATCACGTGCACGTGCAGTCCGGGCACGCCGTCGATCAGGCTGCGCAACGCCTGGGTCAGGTCGATCGCGTCATCCTGGCGCAGTTCGCTGACTGCCTCGCGTACATCGGCCAGCAGATGCTTGGCCGTGCTCTGGGCCTTGCGCACGTGTTCGCCGGCCGCCTCGTTGGTGAGATGGCTGGCCACCTCCAGGTTGAGGCTGAGCGCTGTCAGGTGATGACCGATCAGATCGTGCAGATCGCGCGCGATGCGCATGCGCTCGGCAATCCGACTTGACTCGGCCAGCAGCGCGCGGGTGGCGCGCAGCTCGGAATTCAATCGACGCTGCCCCTCGCGCTGTTCGGCCTGCTGGCTGGCCACCATCGAGGTGATGAAGGTCAGTGCCGAAATGCCCAGGTACATGCAGACCTGCAGGAAGGCCGTGGCGATCGTCCAACCCATATAGTTGGCGATGATCGGGATCAGCATGAGGTTCTGCAGCAGCATCCAGATCAGCCCGGCCACGACCGGCAGCTGCCATGGCAGCACCACCGCAATCACCAGCATCAACATCGCCGACAAACCGCTCTGGCTGAACCAGCCCATGGCGATCGCCGAACTGGTCAGCACCAGCAGCCCGAATATCTTGGCCAGCTGCGGGCCGCCGCGCTGTCGCGTCATGCTCGAGCGCCGGGTCAGCATCAGGTAGGTCAGGCCAAAAATCACATAGGAGATGATCCAGCCCGAGATATTCGGATTGCTCCACCAGGCGCTGACCCTGGCCAGGCTCCAGCTACCGGGCAGCAACGGCAACGCCACGCACAAGTACGTGAACAGACCGGCATAACGCAGCAACCGGGTATGGCTGAAATTGGCCCAAGGCATGGCTTGCATCATAGGCGAGCGGTGCCTCTGCGCAATGCGCGATAAGTCATGCATGAGCTCGTGCCCGTCAGGCCGGCCAGGATTTACAAAGCTTTTACATGTGCCGCGGCGAGATGTACCGGCAACAGCCGCATGCCATAATGAACCATTGTGCGAGGCCGATGATCGACCTTGTCCCTGAATTCATCATTGCGGAGCAACGAATGGCCCTTGCCATCCGCGACGTGCACGAGCACGACCTGGATGCCGTACTGGCGCTCAACAACGCCGCCGGTCGCTCCATCCTCGCCCTCGACGCCACCCGATTGCGCTACTTCTACGAACACGCCGAATATTTTCGCGTGGCCGAGATCGACGGCCATCTGGCCGGCTTCCTGATCGCGCTCCGCGAAAGCGGCAATTACGAAAGCCCGAACTATCGCTGGTTTGCCGAGCGCTACCCGCAGTTCGTCTATATCGATCGTATCGTGATCGCGAATGCGTACCACCGTCATGGGCTCGGGCGTATTTTCTACTGCGACGTACATAGCTACGCCGAGGTGCGCGTGCCGCTGCTCAGTTGCGAGGTATTCCTGGAGCCACGCGACGACGTGGTGGTGCTGTTCCATGGCACCTACGGCTTCCAGGAAGTCGGTCAGCAGCGCATGGGGAAACACGGCCCGCAGGTCAGCCTGCTGGCCAAGGACCTGCCCAGCTACGCCTATGTGCGCGACACCTGGCTCGATCACGGCGGCCTGCCGGACGTGCCCTGGCTGGCCGAACGCGAGCGCCCGCTGTCGCATGACTCCAGCCCCCGCCGCCTCGCTGGAGAGCGGCACGCATGAATGCAAAAATGGATACGTCCGACGCCTGTGACCTGCGCTTTGGCCAGGTCGGCATTGCCTGCGTCCGCGTGCGCCGGGTCGATGCCGCCGCGCTTTGCGACGAACTGGAACGCCGCGTGCGCGCCGCGCCGCAAATGTTTTCCCGTGCCGCGGTGGTGCTGGATCTGAGCCACCTGCTCGACCTGCCGGACGACGGCGCGGTCGACGCGCTGCTCGAAGCCGTACGCAGCGCGGGCATGCTGCCGGTGGGCCTGGCCTACGGCACCAACGAAACCGAAGCGCTGGCCAAGCGCATGGGACTGCCGCTGATCGCCAAGTTCCGCGCGGCCTACGAACCGGCCAGCGGTGCTCCCGCCCCGGCCGAAACGGCGGTTCGCATCGAACCGGCGGCACCGGTGCAACGCGAGCCGATCCTGTCCGCGCCGGAACCCGGCAGCATGCAGGGTGCCCAGCACCATGCCAGCTCGGTGCGCTCGGGCCAGCAGATCTATGCGCGCGAGCGCGACCTGATCGTCACCGGCGCGATTGCCAACGGCGCCGAAGTGATCGCCGACGGCAACATCCACATCTATGGCGGCCTGCGCGGTCGCGCCATGGCCGGCGCGCAGGGCGACGAAAAGGCACGCATCTTCGTCTCCGACTTCCGCGCCGAACTGGTGGCGATTGCCGGCCACTATCGCGTCTTTGAACAAATTCCTGACGACCTCGAAGGCCAGTCCGTGCAATGCTGGCTGGAAGGCGAAAAGC
>DAIMGD010000016.1:0-17846 GCA_036724165.1 Rhodanobacter sp. | reverse complement strand
GAAGGTCAGCTGGAACATCACGAACACGCTTTCGGGCACCGTCTGGTACTGCGCGGCCGGCGTCAGTCCGGCCAGCAGGACGCGATCCAGTCCGCCAATGATCGAATGCAGGTTTGTGACACCGGCATGCATGCCTTCGGTACTGAAGGCCAGCGAATAGCCGTAGAGCATCCACAACACGGTGACCAGCGCGGTGATCGCGAAGCACTGCATCATCACCGACAGCAGGTTCTTCGCGCGCACCATGCCGCCATAGAACAGTGCGGCGCCGGGTATCGTCATCATCAGCACCAGCATGCTGGCGACGATCATCCAGGCGGTGTCGCCGCTGTTCAGTGCGGGAACGGAGGGTGCCTGCGCGAACGCGGAGAACGGCGTGGCGAGGCCCATGCAGAGCGCGAGCATCGTTCGTCTAGAGCGCATCGGCGTCGACCTCCTGCGTGCGGATGCGGATGACCTGGTCGAGCTCGCCCACGAAGATCTTGCCGTCGCCGATCTTGCCGGTGCGCGCTGCGTTGCTGATCGCCTCGATCACGTGTTCGAGGCGATCAGCGCTCACCGCCACCTCGATCTTCAGCTTGGGCAGGAAGTCGACGACGTACTCGGCGCCGCGGTACAACTCGGTATGCCCGTGCTGGCGACCGAAGCCCTTGACCTCGGTCACCGTCATGCCCTGCACGCCGGCTTCGTTCAGTGCCTCGCGCACGTCGTCCAGGGTGAACGGCTTGATGATGGCCGTGATCCACTTCATGTCGTGCTCTCGCAGGGTGATCCCTAGTGCGGTGCAGCACGATGCATGCCACAGCCGGGAGCCTTGCCGCACCCCGGTTCGCCGTGATTTTCGCCATGCACGCAAACCGCATTGCACGAATAACGGGAAATCGTTGCCTTGAATTGCCCGATCAGGGTGCATGCCGCCATCGCCATTGACCGCATTGCATCAAATCAGTACCATTTTAGTCCCGATTCAAGCTGCATCAGGCCAGAACCCGCCCATGCTCCGTGTCAGCCGACTCACCGACTACGCCACCGTGGTGATGACCTGCATCGCCGCGCATCCGGCCGATGTGCTCAGCACGGTGCAGATTGCCGATGAGACGCGGCTCGAACTGCCGACCGTCAGCAAGCTGCTGAAGGCGCTCGGTCATGCTTCGCTGGTTGAGTCGTTCCGTGGCGTCAATGGCGGCTATCGGCTGGCCCGACCGGCGGCGGACATTTCGCTGGCGGAAATCGTCGAGGCACTGGAAGGGCCGATCGGCATGACCGAATGCAGCATTGCCGAAGGTCAATGCGATCGCGAAGCGCAATGCGGTGTGCGCGGAAGCTGGCAGCAGATCAACAGCGTGCTCGACCACACGCTGCGCTCGGTGAGCCTGGCCGACATGCTGAAGCCACCACCGGCGCGGCCGGTATCGATCCGGCCCGCACCGAGCAAGCCGGGCCCCATCAAGCAAATTGCCGCGAGCGTGAAAACCGGCGAGGCCACCACCGAATGAATGACACCATGACCAGCGAAAGCAGCACGGCCGCCACGCTGCGCGACAATGCCGAAGTGGCCGCGGCGCTCGGCCGCGGTTACTCGGCCGGTTTCGTCACCGAGATCGAGATGACCGGCCTGCCGCCGGGGCTGAGCGAGGACACCATCCGCCAGCTGTCCGCGATCAAGCAGGAGCCGGAGTGGATGACCGAATGGCGGCTCAGCGCCTACCGCCACTGGCTGACCATGCCGAAACCGGACTGGGCCAAGCTGAAGATCGATCCGATCGACTATCAGGCGATCAGCTATTACGCCGCGCCCAAGGCCGGCCTGAAGTCGCTGGACGAAGTCGACCCGGCCTTGCTGGCAACTTACGAAAAACTCGGCGTGCCGTTGCACGAGCGCGCCCGGCTGGCCGGTGTGGCGGTCGATGCGGTGTTCGATTCGGTCTCCGTCGGCACCACCTTCCGCAAGGAGCTGGCCGCCGCCGGCGTGCTGTTCTGCTCGATGAGCGAGGCGATCCGCGAATACCCCGAATTGATCCAGCAATACCTGGGCAGCGTGGTGCCGACCGGTGACAACTTCTTCGCGGCGCTGAACTCGGCGGTGTTCTCCGATGGCAGCTTCGTGTTCATCCCGAAGGGCGTGCGCTGCCCGATGGAGCTGAGCACCTATTTCCGCATCAATGCGCAGAACACCGGCCAGTTCGAGCGCACCCTGATCGTGGCCGAGGAAGCCAGCCATGTGTCCTACCTCGAAGGCTGCACCGCGCCGCGCCGCGACGAGAACCAGCTGCATGCGGCGGTGGTCGAGCTGGTCGCGCTGGAGAAGGCGCAGATCAAGTACTCCACCGTGCAGAACTGGTATCCCGGCGACGAGAACGGCGTCGGCGGCATCTATAACTTCGTCACCAAGCGCGGTGATTGCCGCGGCGACGATGCGAAGATTTCCTGGACCCAGGTGGAAACCGGCTCGGCGATCACCTGGAAATATCCGAGCGTAATCCTGCGCGGCGATCGCTCGGTCGGCGAGTTCTATTCCGTCGCGCTTACCCATCATTACCAGCAGGCCGATACCGGCACCAAGATGATCCACCTCGGCAAGCACACCAAGTCGAAGATCGTCGCCAAGGGCATCAGCGCCGGACACAGCTCCAACAGCTATCGCGGCCTGGTCAAGATGGAGAAGGGCGCCGAGGGTGCGCGCAACTACACCCAGTGCGACTCGCTGCTGATCGGCAAGAAGTGCGGTGCGCACACGTTTCCGTACATGGAAGTGAAGAACCCGACCGCGATCGTCGAGCACGAAGCGACGACGTCCAAGATTTCCGACGACCAGATGTTCTACTGCCGCGCGCGCGGCATCAGCGAGGAAGACGCCGTGTCGATGATCGTCGATGGTTTCTGCAAGCAGGTGTTCCGCGAATTGCCGATGGAGTTCGCGGTGGAGGCAAAGAAACTGCTTGAAGTGTCGCTGGAAGGGGCCGTCGGATGAAGTCGCTGCATCAGCTTTTGTTGTGCGCGATGTATGTCGGTCTGGCCGGGTGCGTGCCCTGGCCGCATCACTATCTGACTGCGCCGAAGATCAGCGGCACGGTCACCAGGGCGGGCCAGCCGGTGGCCGGCGCGCACGTACAACTTGCCGACGTGCTGGATGAATCCGGCGGGGTCGCCATCACGGCGAGGAAGCAGGAGACAGTCACCGATGCGCAAGGGCATTTCGCGCTGGGGCCGATCCGCCGGTTCGCATGGACGACACCGATGCCGATTTTCAGCGTCGGCAATCACACCATCCCTTGGGGTCTGCGGCTGTCGACGGACGCCCAGTCCTGGCGCGCGGGTTGGCTCTCCGATCCCACGCTGTTCGGCGAGGTGATGAGTGCGCCGATTGTGGCCACGTGCGATTTGAGCGCGGCAAGCAAATCCAGCGTCATCGCGGGTGACAAATCCCTGGTAGGCAACGGGCCGTGCGATCTGGCGGCGGAATCGAAGAAATGAACATGCTGAAAATCGAAAACCTGCGAGCCCGCGTCGAAGGCAAGGAAATCCTCAAGGGGCTCAGCCTCAGCGTGAACGCGGGCGAGGTGCACGCGATCATGGGGCCGAATGGCGCCGGCAAATCCACCCTCGGCAACGTGCTGTCCGGTCGCGACGGTTACGAGGTGACGGCGGGCACGGTGAGCTACAACGGCATCGACCTGCTGGCGCTGGAACCGGAAGCGCGCGCCGCCGCCGGCGTGTTCCTGGCATTCCAGTACCCGGTGGAAATTCCCGGCGTCAACAACACCTATTTCCTGCGTGCGGCGTTCAACGCGCAGTGCCGGGCGCGCGGCGACAAGGAGCTCGACTCGATGCAGTTCCTCAAGCTGGTGCGCGAGAAGCTGAAGGTGATGCAGATCTCCGACGAGCTGTTGCATCGCGCGGTCAACGAAGGTTTCTCCGGTGGCGAGAAGAAGCGCAACGAGATCTTCCAGATGGCGGTACTGGAGCCGCAGCTGGCGATCCTCGACGAGACCGATTCAGGCCTCGACATCGACGCGCTGAAGCAGGTCGCGCAAGGCGTCAACATGCTGCGCTCGCCGGAGCGCGCGTTTCTGATGATCACCCACTACCAGCGCCTGCTCGATTACGTGGTGCCGGATTTCGTGCACGTGCTGGCCGATGGCCGCATCGTCGAGAGCGGCGACAAGTCGCTGGCGTTGAAGCTGGAACAACACGGCTATGCCGGCATCGGCGAGGGAGCCACGGCATGAGTCAGCCGGCGTCGCTGCCGTTGGTCGAGTCCCTGCTGGAGGCGCCGCTGCCCGCGAGTGGCATCGCATGGCTGGATGCGGCGCGGCGCGAGAACCGCCAGGCATTTACCGCCGCCGGCCTGCCGGATACCCGGGTCGAGGCGTGGAAATACACGGCGTTGCGTGCGCTCGGCCAACGTCGCTTTGTTGGCGGCGATGCCGATGCAGCAACCCGTGCGGTGGATGCGTCGACATTCGGCTTGCTTGGCGTTGACGGGCCACGGCTGGTGTTCGTCAACGGTGCGTTCCGGGCCGACCTGTCCATGCTCGACGGCCTGCCTGCCGGTCTCACGCTGCGGCCATTGTCGCAAGCCTTGCACGGCGACGCGGAACCGCTGCGTTTCGCGATGTCGCGGTCGGTTTCGATCGGGCAGGTCCGCGAGAGCGGCGACGCGTTTGCGCGGATCAATGCCGCCAGTGCCGACGACGGCGTGGTGCTGTGTGTCGCCGCCCACGCGAAGATCGCCGCGCCGGTGCAATTGGTGTTCGTCGGCGCGGCCGCCGCAGCCGACCTGGCCTGGCATGCGCGCAACCTGATCGAGCTGGGTGAAGGCGCCGAGCTGAGCCTGGTCGAGCACCACGTGGCCAGCGGCGAGCAGTCTCATCTGGCCACCCTGGTCAGCGACATCGAGCTGCGTGAGGGCGCATGCCTGCACCACTGTGTCCTGCAGAATGCCGCCATCGGCGCCAGCCTGATGCGCCGCAGCAGCCTGCGCCTGCATGCGCGCGCCCATGCCCGGCTGCATGTGCTGGAGCTTGGCGGTGCGCTGGTGCGGCATGATCTGCGGGTCGAACTGATCGGTGACGGGGCGCAGCTGGATACCCGCGGCGTGTTCATGCCGCACGGCCGCCAGCATATCGACACGCAACTGGCGATCCGCCATCAGGCGTTGAACACCGTATCGACATCGAACTGGCGCGGTGTCGCCAACGATCGCGCGCGCGGCGTGTTCCGCGGCGCGATCGTGGTGGCGCCCGGTGCCGACGGCAGCGATGCCAGCCTCAGCAACAAGAACCTGCTGCTGTCGCCGAGTGCCGAGATCGATACCAAGCCGGAGCTGGAAATCTACGCCGACGAGGTGAAGGCGGCGCACGGCGCCACCGTCGGCCAGCTCGACGAACGCGCGCTGTTCTACCTGCGCTCGCGCGGCATTCCGCAAGCCGAGGCGCGTGCCTTGCTGACCGCCGCGTTCTGTCGCGCGGTGCTGGATGATCTGCCGAACGAGACACTGCGCGAACATCTGTCGGCGCTGCTGGTCGCGCAATTGCCGAACATCTGATCCACGCTTTCAGCGATGCTGGGAGATGCCGCAAATCCCTCTCGCCTGCGGGCAGAGGGCAGGGGTGAGGGGCCACTCTCGCGCCGAACCACATCGAAGCGAACACGCCATGACGAACGCCCCAACCACCCCCACGGTTTTCGACGTCCAGCGCATCCGCGAGGATTTTCCGCTGCTGTCGCGCAGCGTGCACGGCAAGCCGCTGGTGTATTTAGACAACGCCAACACCAGCCAGAAGCCGGCGTCGGTGATCGAGGCGATGAACGCGCACTATCGCGAACACAATGCGAATGTGGCGCGCGCCGTGCATCAACTGGGTGAGGAAGCCACTGCGGCGTTCGAAGGTGCGCGCGACAAGCTGGCGCGCTTCATCAACGCGCCATCGCGCAACGAGCTGATCCTCACCTCCGGCACCACCCAGTCGATCAACCTGGTCGCCTACAGCTATGCGCTGCCGCGGCTGCAGCCCGGCGACGCGATCCTCACCACGGTGATGGAGCACCACGCGAATATCGTGCCGTGGCAGCTGGTCGCAGCGCGCAGCGGCGCCACGGTCAAGGCCGCGCCGATCAACGAGCGCGGCGAACTGATCGTCGAGAAATACCTCGAGCTGCTGACGCCGGAAGTGAAGCTGGCCTGCGTCACCCATGTTTCCAATGTGCTCGGCACGGTCAACCCGGTGCGCGAGATCGCGCGCGAATGCAAGAAGCGCGGCATCGCGTTGCTGGTCGACGGTTCGCAGGCGCTGCCACACCGGCCGGTCGACGTGCAGGCGCTCGGCTGCGATTTCTATGCGCTCACCGGGCACAAGATGCTCGGCCCCACCGGTACCGGCGCGTTGTGGGCGAAGCGCGAACATCTCGAAGCGATGCCGCCGTTCTTCGGTGGTGGCGAGATGATCCGCGAGGTGCGTTTCAGCGGCACCACGTTCGCCGCGCCGCCGCACAAGTTCGAGGCCGGCACGCCGAATATCGCCGGCTTCGTGGGCTTGAGCGCGGCGATCGATTACTACCAGTCCGTCGGTTTCGAGGCGATCCACGCGTGGGAGCAGCAGTTGCTCGGCTATGCCACCGAGCGGCTGCGCGAAATCCCCGGCCTGCGCATCTTCGGCGAGGCTAAGGAAAAGGAACCGGTGATCTCGTTCCTGCTCGACGGCGCCCAGGCCACCGACATGGCCACCCTGCTCGACCTGCAAGGGGTCGCCGTGCGCTCCGGCCATCATTGCGCGCATCCGCTGATGCAGTTCTACGAGGTGCCCGCCACGCTGCGCGTATCCCTGGCGTTCTACAACACGCGTGAGGAAATCGATGCCTTCATCGTGGCCCTGCTCAAGGTGCGCAAGCTGCTGATGTAGGTCTCGCCCGCCGTTTGTGGCAGGTGTCACAACGTCGCACGGTTTCCGCCGCCATGCGTGGGGCGCTACTCTGCAACTACCCCTAGTCGACTGATTCCCATGTTCGCCACGCTTCCCGCTCTGATCCGCATACCGCTCGTGCTGCTGCTGCTCGCGCTCAACCTCGTGCTGCACGTGACACCGCTGTTCGTGCTTGCGCTGGTCAAGCTGATCCTGCCGGTTCGCGCGATCCGGCGCGTCTGCTCGCGTGCGCTGATCGTCATCGCGGAAAGCTGGATCGGCGTGAACAGCCGGATGTTCGAGTGGTTTACCCGCACGCGCTGGCAGCTCGGTGGGCTGGCGAACCTGCGCTATGACGGCAACTACCTGGTGCTGTGCAATCACCAGAGCTGGGTGGATATCCCGGTGTTGCAGAAGATCTTCAACCGGCGCATTCCGTTCCTGCGCTTCTTCCTCAAGAGCCAGCTGATCTGGGTGCCGCTGCTGGGGCCGGCGTGGTGGGCGCTGGATTTTCCCTTCATGAAGCGCTATTCGAAGCAGACCCTGGCCGCGCATCCGGAGCTGCAGGGCAAGGACATGGAAGCCACCCGGCATGCCTGCGAAAGATTCCGCCACATGCCGGTCTCGGTGATGAACTTCGTCGAAGGCACGCGTTTCACGCCGGCCAAGCATGCCGCGCAATCATCGCCGTATCGCCACCTGCTGCGGCCGAAGGCCGGCGGCGTGGCGTTCGTGCTGGATGCGATGGGCGACGCGCTGCACGCCATCCTCGACGTCACCATCGTCTATCCCGGCGGCCCCGGCACGATGATGGACCTGATCGCCGGTCGCATCCGCGACATCCGCGTGCAGGTGCGCGAGCTGCCGATCACCGACGAGCTGCGTGGCCACTACGAAACCGATGCAGCGTTCCGCGCGCGCTTCCAGAACTGGGTCAACGCGCTGTGGGCCGACAAGGACGCGCGGATCGGGCAGATGCGCCAGGCTTGACGGATTCGCGTGCCGGTCGCTGGTGATCGGCACGGACAAACGGGGAGTCACCGCATGAAATTCGCGAGAGTCGTGTTCTGGATTGCCGCCATCTACGGTTTCGCCGTGCTGGTGCCGCTGTATTTCCTGGAGTCGCGCGTCGGCGCGATGAGTCCGCCGGCGATCACCCACCCGGAGTATTTCTACGGCTTCGTCGGCATCGCGCTCGCGTGGCAGGTGATGTTCGTGATCATCGCGCGCGAGCCGACCCGTTACCGGCTTGCCATGCTGCCTTCGATCCTGGAAAAGCTCGGCTTCGGGCTGGCCTCGCTGGCGCTGTATCTGCAGGGCAGGCTGTCGCTGCAGGGCTGGCTGGTTGCCACGCTCGACCTGCTGTTCGCCGCGCTGTTCGTGGCGGCGTTCGTGCAAACCGGACGCCAGGCAACGACCGCACGGCCGGAGCACGGCGCGCGGATCTGACCGCGGCGTCGGGTGGCGGCAGCGTGGGCCGAGCCCTCAGGTCCTGAGCTTGTAGCCGGTGCGGAAGATCCACCACACCACGACCAGGCACAGCAGCATGAAGCCCAGCGTCATGCCGAGGCTGACCGCCATGTTGACGTCGGCGACGCCGTAGAAGCTCCAGCGGAATCCGCTGATCAGGTAGACCACCGGATTGAACAGGGTGATCTTCTGCCAGATCGGCGGCAGCATGCTGATCGAGTAGAACGCGCCGCCCAGAAAGGTCAGCGGCGTGACCACCATCAGCGGGATCACCTGCAGTTTCTGGAAGTCGTCCGCCCACAGGCCGATGATGAAACCGAACAGGCTGAAGGTCACCGCGGTGAGCAGCAGGAACGCGGCCATCCAGACCGGATGCGCGATCTCGTACGGCACGAACAGCCGCGCGGTGGCCAGGATCAGGATGCCCAGCAGCACGGACTTGGTCGCCGCTGCACCGACGTAGCCGATCACCACCTCGACATACGACACCGGCGCGGACAGCAGCTCGTAGATCGTGCCCGACCACTTCGGCAGGTAGATGCCGAACGAGGCATTCGAGATGCTCTCGTTGAGCAGCGACAGCATGATCAGGCCGGGGATGATGAAAGCGCCGTAGCTGACGCCGCCGATGTGCCCCATGCGCGAGCCGATCGCGGTGCCGAACACCACGAAGTACAGCGAGGTGGACAGCACCGGCGAGGCGATGCTCTGCATCAGCGTGCGGAACGTGCGTGCCATCTCGAAGCGGTAGATCGCGCGGATCGCGTGGATGTTCATGCGCGCGCCCCCTTGCCGTTGGAGTGCACCAGGCTGACGAAGATTTCCTCCAGCGAGCTCTCGCTGGAATGCAGGTCCTTGAAGTCGATGCCGAGTTCGCCCAGGCGTTTCAGCAGCGGCGCGATGCCGGTGTGCTCGCCCTGGGTGTCGAAGGTATAGACCAGCGCACAGCCGTCGGCGCTCAGCTCCAGCGGCAGGCTGCCGAGTTCCGCGGGGATCTGCTGCAGCGGATTCTGCAATTGCAGGGTCAGCTGCTTCTTGCCGAGCTTGCGCATCAGCACGGCCTTGTCCTCGACCAGGATCAGCTCGCCGTTGCTGATCACGCCGATGCGGTCGGCCATGTCCTCGGCTTCCTCGATGTAGTGCGTGGTCAGGATGATGGTGACGCCGTTGTCGCGCAGGCCGCGCACCATCTGCCACATGTCGTGGCGCAGCTCCACGTCGACGCCGGCGGTGGGTTCGTCCAGGAACAGGATCTGCGGCTCGTGCGCCAGCGCCTTGGCGATCAGCACGCGACGCTTCATGCCGCCGGACAGCGTCATGATCTTGTTATCCTTCTTGTCCCACAGCGACAGGTCGCGCAGCACCTTCTCGATGTGCGCCGGATTCACCGGCTTGCCGAACAGGCCGCGGCTGAAACTCACCGTGGACCACACCGTCTCGAACGCATCGGTGGACAGCTCCTGCGGCACCAGGCCGATCTTCGCGCGGGCGGCGCGATAGTCGCGCACGATGTCATGGCCATCGGCCAGCACCGTGCCCGAGGTCGGTTTGACGATGCCGCAGATGATGCTGATCAGGGTGGTCTTGCCGGCGCCGTTGGGGCCGAGCAGGGCGAGGATCTCGCCGCGACGGATGTCCAGGTCGATATGCTTGAGCGCCACATGGCCGGATGCGTAGATCTTGCCGAGCCCGGCTATCTGCACGATCGGCGTGGCGGCGTCGGTCAGGTGGTCGGGCGAGCGTGCGGCGTTGTGCATGGTGTCTCCGTTTCAGTCGTGGCAATCATTGCAGCTGCCGATCGAAGCTGCCGATCGATGGCGGCAGGTGCATGCTCAAGTTTGCCGCGTAAAGCCGCGCCTGTCAGTGCCTGCCGCAGCACTGTGACGCATCCGGCATTAAAAAAACCGCAGCCCGGAGGCTGCGGTTTGCCGGGTTCGCCAGGTCGCGCCGACTTACCAGATCTTCACCTGCGTGGCGGCTGAGCGCACCATCGCATCGCCGGCCTTGCACTGGAACGCGTGGGCGAACTCCGGCATGTTCGACGGCGCGCCGATCGCGCGGAACTGCGCCGGTGCGTGCGGATCGGTGTTGAGCAGGGTGAGCTGCGCCTCGGGACGGATATTGCCGCGCCACACGCGGGCCCAGTTGAGGAAGAAGCGCTGGTCCTCGGTGTAGCCGTCGATCTTCCTGTTCGCCTCGGCCGGATTCTTCGACAGTGCCATCTGCAGCGCGGTGTACGCCGCGTTCAGGCCGCCGAGATCGCCGATGTTCTCGCCCATCGTGAGGTGGCCGTTGACGTGCTTGCCGGGCAGCGGCTCGTAGGCATCGAACTGCGCGGCGAGCTTGTCGGTGCGCGCCTCGAACGCCTTGCGGTCGGCGTCGGTCCACCAGTTGACGTTGTTGCCTTTGGCGTCGAACTTGCTGCCCTGGTCATCGTAGCCGTGGCCCATCTCGTGGCCGATCACCGCGCCGATGCCGCCGTAGTTGATGCCGTCATCGGCCTTCGCGTCGAAGAACGGCGGCTGCAGGATCGCCGCCGGGAACACGATCTCGTTCTGCTGCGCGTTGTAGTAGGCGTTGACCGTCTGCGGCGTCATGCCCCATTCGCTGCGGTCGACCGGCTTGCCGATCTTCGCGATGCGATAGTCGTAATTGAACTTGGCGGCAGCCTCGATGTTGGCGAAGTAGTCGTGCGGGGTCAGCGTGGTGAGACCGGACCAGTCGCGCCACTTGTCCGGGTAGCCGATCTTCGGCACGAAGGTGGCCCATTTCTCCAGCGCCTTCTGCTTGGTCGCCTCGCTCATCCACGGCAGCGCCTCGATGCGCGTCTTGTAGGCGGCACGCAGGTTGTTGACCAGTTCCTCGGCGCGCTGCTTGGACGCCGCCGGGAAGTTGTGCGCGACATACAGCTGGCCCAGCGCCATGCCCATGCCGTCGTTGGTGGCATCCAGCACGCGCTTCCAGCGCGGCTTCATTTCCTTCTGGCCATTCAGGGTGCGCTCCTCGAAGGCGTAGTCTTCCTGCTGGAACGGTGCGGACAGATAGGGCGCGGCGCCGGCGATCTGGTGGACGCGCAGGTAGGCCTGCCAGTCGGCCAGCGGCACGTCGCCGAGCATCTTCTGCACCTCGGCGAAGAACTTCGGCTGCGACAGCGAGAAGCCGTCTGTCACGTCGGCCCCCTGCGCCTTGAAGAACGCGGCCCAGTCGAAGCCCGGCGTCACCTTGTCGGCCTCGGCGATGCTGACGTAGTGGTAGCGGTTCTCCGGCTTGCGCATTTCCACCGGCACCAGCGAGGCGGCGGCCAGGCGGGTCTCGAACTTCAAGACGGAGCTGGCCTGGCTTTGCGCATCGGCGGCGCTGACGCCGGTGAGTTCGAGCAGCTTGGCGAGATGCGCCACGTAGGCCGTGCGGATTTTCTGGTAATCCGGCTTGCTGTAGTAATCGGCGGTCGGCAGGCCCAGGCCACCCTGGCCGGCGTAGGCGATCTCGCGATTGGAATCCTTGAAGTCGGCATTGCCGCCGAAGCGGAACAGCACCGGCTCGCCGCGCGCGTAGCTGTCGCGGATGTAGCCGACCACGTCGGCACTGTTCTTCAGGCCGTCGATGCGCGCGAGCTGCGGCTTGATCGGATCGAAGCCGGCCTGGTTGACGGCCGCCTCGTCCATGCCGGACGCGTACAGGTAGCCGATCTTCTGCTCGATCGAGCCGGGCGCAGCCTGGGCGGCGTGGCTGGCGGCCGCCTCGACGATCTTGCGCTGGATATTGAGGCTGTCCTCGCGCAACGCGTCGAACGAGCCCCAGCGCGTGCGGTCGGCGGGAATCGGATGCGCCGCCACCCATTTCGCATTGACGAAGCCGTTGAAGTCGCTGCAGACGGCGATCTTGCTGTCGAGTTCCTTCACATTGAACGTCGTCGACGGTGCAGCCAGGGCGCTGCTGCACAGGGCGATGCCCACGGCCAGCGCCAGCGGTTTCACGATGCGGTTCTTCATGGATGCTCCCCTTGCGCGCTAGCGCGTTCGATCGCCCGGATGGGACAGGTTCATTCCCAACCGTAGGCAGGAAGGGTTGCGCCAGACAGTGTCGAAGGTCACGGATGGCCTGCACGCTGTTGCTGTGTCTCATGGTGACGCGGGCGGCGCGGGCATTATCATCGGCCGATGAACGAGCCGATCGCCCCCGTATTCCGTGCAGCCGGGGCTGCCGATATCCCTGCCATCGTGGCGCTGGTCGAATCCGCCTATCGCGGCGATTCCGGCCGGCGTGGCTGGACCACCGAATCGGAACTGCTGGATGGCCGACGCACCGACGCGCAGGCGGTCGGCGAACTGGTGAACCGGCCGGGCAGCTGCATCCTGCTGGCCGAAGTGAATGGACGTCTGATTGCCAGTGCGCATGTCGAGCGGCAGGGCGCATCGGGCTACTTCGGGATGTTCGCGGTCGATCCCGATCAGCAGGGCGGCGGACTCGGCAAGGCGGTGCTGGCCGAAGCCGAGCGGATGGCACGCGAACAGTGGCAGTGCCACGCGATACGCATGACGGTGATCGAGCAACGCGCCGAACTGATCGCCTGGTACCAGCGCCGCGGCTACCGCCGCACCGGCGAATACCAGCCGTTCCCTTACGGCGACGAACGCTTCGGCATTCCGCGCCGCGACGACCTGCGCTTCGAAGTGCTGCAAAAGGAGTTGGGAGCCGGCTCATGATCTCCAAGCACCCCGCGCCGGGTCTGTTTGCACGCATGACTGCGTCATCACTCAGTCGTGTACCGACGTACACTCCATCGATCTTCCTTGTCCTGCGCACAAACACCTCCCGGCGCGAGGTACTCAGAGATTATGAGCAGGCTCCGGCCGGACAACCGGCATGAACGGCTGGATCAAAGTCGGCACGCGCAGCGAGCTGCTGCCGGGCGAATTCAAGCTGGTATGGGATGGCGACACGCCGATCGCGGTCTACAACATCGACGGCATGTTGTATGCGGTCGAGGACACCTGCACCCATGACGGCGGCGACCTCGCCGGCGGCGAGGTGTTCGGCTTCGAAGTGGAGTGTCCGCGGCACGGTGCGCGCTTCGATCTGCGTACCGGCGCGGTGACGAAACCACCGGCGTACGAGCCGATCGCGAGTTTTCCGGTGCGCGAGGAGGGTGGGGCGATCTGGACGCGGGATGATCGGTGAGAGCATGTACTGAAATGTCCACTTTCGGCGGTGGTGATGCTTGGCGATGAAGTGGACAGCGGTATTTATAGCGACGAAATATGTTGCTGCCCTTGATGCTTTGCTCAAGGGCGTGCGCCGGAACACTCTGTCGACTGATGATTCAACCCTTCAGCCTCTTTCTCGAAGTTGACGGAAACCGGCTTGCCGTTCTGCCACTTCACGCGCAGGACGTATAGCGAGTCGTAGTCATCATCGGCCCAGGCCGGCACCTGTTGTGCCTTGCCGCCGGCAGCGGCCACCAGCTGCTGCGCGGCCTGCTGGGCCAGGTTGTGTTCCCACGCCACATAGACCGTCGCCGAACTGTTGGCGGGCTTGAGCAGCTCCTGCTCCAGTTGCTGGATCTGCTGCAGTCCGAACGACGTGTTGACCGGCATGCCCAGCCGGATCGCGGTCGGCTCGATGGTGGCCAGCGGGCGTACGTAGTTGTACTCGACGCCCTTGTCTTTCGCGGTGGATCCCGGATCGGGCGCATAGATCGCGGTGGGCGTACCGAACTTCGCCTGCAATACCCGCGGCAGCGCCAGCGCTCGATTCAGGCCCTGGCAGTTGAGCTGGCCCAGGCCCAATGCAGGCTTCTCGCCGTGACGCAGGAACACGATGGTCTGGTCTGCGGAGGCAGCGGGCATCATCAGGATGAATGCCAAGGCAGTGACTAGCATACCGAGCGACTTCGCCATACCGACTCCCAGGCTTGATGGAACTTGGACGAAATGCGAGTGTATCGCGCTCGACTCGGCCCATCCTCGCGAGCCTCATTGGCAAATATCCTCATGACCTGATCGCCCGCCATGCCGGCCTGGTCACGGCGACGATGGCATTGGGCAAAGCCACGAGTGCATGACACACCGCCAACCGGCCTTCGCGCAACATCGACACCGGCATCACGAGCGCAGCGGCAGGCTCGGGGTTCGGTTCCATTCCGGCTTCCGGCGGCAGCGCCGCATCATCGCGAGGGTCATGACCATGAGTGAGCATCTGCTGGCGAAAGCCTCGGCCACGATCGACGCGGGCACGCGCGAGGTGTGGAAGGCGCTCACCGATCCGAAGGCGATCAAGCAGTACATGTTCGGTGCCGATGTCGTTTCGGACTGGCGCGAAGGCGGCCCGATTGTCTGGAAGGGCGAGTTCAAGGGCAAACCCTATGAAGACAAGGGCATGATTCTCGAGATCGATCCGGAGAGGACCCTGCAGTACACCCACTTCAGCGCGCTGTCCGGCAAGCCGGACAAACCGGAGAATTACCACACCATCAGGATCGGCCTGTCAGGCTCGAACGGAGTCACCGACCTGGCCCTGACCCAGGACAACAACGAGACCGAGCAGGCACGCATCGAATCGGAAAAGAACTGGGGTGCGATGCTGGAGGGACTGAAGAAATACGTGGAAAAGTGACGGATCAGGATGCTCACGCCTGCCTGCTGATGGGAATCGCCGCATCCGCAACTTGATGCGTCAGGTTCTGGACTTCGGCGGCCGAGCCAGTGACTGCAGCCCTCCATGTCGTGGCTCGACATGCCGAGCTCAGAGCTTCACGCGTCGAGCGTGATACCCGGCATGTCGCGTTCGGAACTCCCGCGATCGAGTTCAAAGCTCGGCACAGCGAGTCCCGCCGCTGCGATGACCGAGCCTGGAGCTCGGCGCGTCGAGTTCAGAACCGCAAGCGCCGGGCTCAAAGCCGCAGGATCGGGTGCGGAGCTTCCGGTGGCGGATGAAGCATTTCGCCACGTTGAGCTCATGCCTGCAGAGCCCGAGCGCAATGCTCGGCACGCCGAGCTCGGAACTCGAACCGCCGAGCTGCGTACTCGGGCAATCGGGAGTGTCAGGAATCCTGCGTGTGAACCATAGACTGCCCGACCGGGCGAGCAGGGGCTATGGCCAAGAAGCGATCCGGAGCATTTTCGGCGGAGCTGCTGGACCAGCTGCTGGCCGGGCGCGATACAAGATCATCGCGCCCTATGCCCGTGGCCTGCTTCGAGCATAGCTTTGGGAAACCTTTCTAGCCTTCAAGCAGCCTGGTTCGCAGACGCGGCCTGGTGAAGTCGATAAAAGCGCGCACCTTGAGCGGCAGCCTTCCTTGCCCTGCATGCAGCATGTTGATCGGCAATGTATTGGACTCGAAATCCTGCAATACGCTTTCGAGTGTGCCTTCGCGACATCGCCCAGCGACCTGATATGCAATGACTCGTGTCACCCCCAAATCGGCAACCGCCGCATCGATGGCGGCTTCGGCAGTGCTCACCACGAGACGTGAGTGAACGGGGATGGACAACACCGTTTTGCCCTCTGCAAAGACCCATTGGGTAGATGACATCAATCCTTCAAACGTGATGCATGCGTGTCCGCCGAGCTCATTGGGATGCATGGGTCTACCGTGCCTGGCAAGGTAGGACGGACTACCACATACCATCAAACGCGTTTCTCCGATCCTTGTGGCGATCAGGCTGCTGTCGGGTAATTCGCCGATGCGCACGGCAAGATCCACATGGTCTTCCAGCAGATTGATCCATCGATCACCGAGGACCAGCCGTACGTTGATCTCCGGATAGGCCTTCAGAAACTCGGCGATTATCGGCAGCACGTGCATGCGACCGAAAACGATGGGCGCGGTGACAACCAGATCGCCCTTGGGTGCGGTGTATTCGCCTGCCGCCAGTCGTTCGGCCTGCTCGATATCTTCAAGAATGCGCTTGCATGTCGCCACATAGGCGCGGCCTGCGTCGGTCAGCGTCAGTTGCCGCGTGGAGCGGATGACGAGTCGTGTCTTGATATGCGCTTCCAGTTCGGAAAGCTTGCGGCTTACCGTGGCCAGCGGCATGCCTGATGCCCGGGCAGCCGCGGACAGACTGCCTGCCTCGACGATCTGGACCAGCACACGCATCGAGTCCAGTCGATCCATGGTTATTTCCAAATAATGGATAGGTGTATCTATCCTATGCCATCTAGTTGCCATAAATGAGAGGGCGTAGCTTGCCTCCTGCTGCCGGAGCTTCCCGGTCACGTCCCAAGGAAACCCAGTCATGTCACGCATTCCCACTCCCGCCACGATCGAAGACGCACCCGTCGCTTCACAGCCTTTGCTCGAAGCGGTCAGAAAGCAGCTCGGTGTCGCCCCCAACCTGTTCCGTCTGGTCGCCAATAGCCCGGCTTCGCTGGAGGGCTATCTCGGGCTGTCCGGCGCGCTTGGCAACGGTCAGCTACCGGCGCCGACGCGCGAGCGCATTGCCCTCGCCGTTGCCGAAATCAACGGCTGCAGTTATTGCCTCTCTGCGCACACGTACTTGGGCAGGAACCTGGCCAAACTCGACGACGCGGAAATGACCGCCAACCGCAACGGCGCGTCCAACGATCCGAAAGCCGATGCTGCGGTACGCTTTGCCGCCAAGGTAACGCGCGAGCGCGGTCACGTGAGCGAAGACGATCTGCGCGCGGTGAAGATGGCCGGCTACGACGACGCGCAAGTGATCGAGATCGTTCTGCATGTCGCCTTGAACACCTGGACGAACTACATCAACGAAGTTGCCAAAACGGATATCGATTTCCCTGTGATCACCCCGGCGAAGGCAGCCTGAAATTAAGCCGCAACGGTTGGATCGCTGACGTGTCGCACGCCAGCGATCAGCCATTCCCAGACGAATCCACGAGGCCAGCTCAATGAGCCGTCCACCGCTTCCTCCCTACACACTGGAAACCGCCACCCGGAAAGTGCGCCTGGCGGAAGACGCCTGGAACACACGCGACCCGAGCTTTGTCGCGCAGGCCTATACGCTGGATAGCCGCTGGCGAAATCGCACCCAATTCATCGAGGGGCGCGAGGCGATCGAGGGCTTTCTGAAACTCAAGTGGCAGCGCGAACTCGAGTATCGACTGATCAAGGAAATCTGGGGATGCCGCGAGAACCGCATTGCCGTCCGTTTCGCCTATGAATGGCATGACAACAGCGGTCAGTGGTATCGCAGTTATGGCAATGAAAACTGGGAATTTGATGAGGCTGGCTTGATGCGTCGACGCATCGCCAGCATCAATGATGCACCCATCCTGGAATCCGCGCGCGCATATCACTGGCCACTTGGGCGACGCCCTGATGATCATCCGTCGCTTTCCGAGCTTGGCTTTTGAATGTGCGGTTATGGGCTCCCCGCTTGACGGTTACCGATCATTTTTGTTCGCGCTTCAGCATGTAGTCGACCATGCCCACGTATTCCTTGAAATCCAGGCACTGGTTCTTCTGCGTGTCGAACATCGCCATCGGCG
>DAIMGD010000015.1:0-17870 GCA_036724165.1 Rhodanobacter sp. | reverse complement strand
CTCGCACGGCCGTCTGGACGGCCATTTCGAACTTAGTTGATCAGAGCATCCCTAGACCACCTCAGACACCTTCAGACTACTCTGGACACCACAGAAACAAAAAACCCCGCAGTTACGCGGGGTTATCTGTACTTCTGGACAGATTCGGACCGTTATGGACAGTTCGAAACTATCAATTGGTGCCCAAGAGGGGACTCGAACCCCTACGACTTGCGTCGCTACCACCTCAAGGTAGTGCGTCTACCAGTTCCGCCACCTGGGCAGGTGTATTACTCAATGCTTTTTGGCCGGCTCCACATTGGCTGGTACCGCACCCTGACTCTTCGTCGAGGCGGGAGTTGCCGCAGGCTGGTGTATGGCTGGTGCGGCATTGCTGGTCGCTGCAGGAGCAGCTGCCGGTACTTCTGAACCTGCGGATGTCGCTTTCTGGGCCGCCGGCTTGCTGGCAAGACCAGCCATCACACCGAGGTTACCGGCGCTGCTGTGCGCTTCACCGTTGCTGTGCAGATAAATGCCCATGCCAAGGCTGAGCAGAAAGAACAGCGAGGCAAGAATGCCAGTGGCACGGGTAAGGAAGGTGGCTGAGCCACGCGCGCCAAAAACCGTAGCCGACGCACCGCTACCGAAACCGGAGCCGGCATCGGCACCTGCGCCGTTCTGCAGCAGGATCAGCACGATCATCGCTGCAGCGATCAAGATGTAAAACACGCTGAAAATGACAAACATGATTTCTATTGAGCCTGTGGCGCCTGGTGCGCCGCGGCGCAGATTCCAAGGAAATCGGATGCGGTCAGAGAGGCACCACCGATCAGTCCTCCGTCCACGTCCGCTTGCGCGAATAATTCAGCGGCATTGGCCGCCTTGACGCTGCCGCCGTAAAGCAGGCGAGTCAGACGGGCAATCATAACATCTTCTTTTTCCAGTTGGCTACGAATGAAGGCATGTACCTGCTGCGCCAGCTCCGGTGTCGCGGTACGGCCGGTACCGATCGCCCATACCGGCTCATAGGCGATCACGGCAGTATCGAAGCTGTTGATGCCGTTGAGCGCCAGTACGGCCTTCAACTGGCGCGCAATGACTGCCTCGGTCTGGCCAGCTTCATGTTGCTCCAGCGTCTCGCCCACACAGAGCACCGGCGTCAGCCCCCCGGCGCGGGCGGCGGCGAACTTGCGTGCGACCAGCTCATCGCTTTCAGCGTGATAGTGACGGCGTTCGGAATGACCGACCAGCACCCACAGCGCACCACTATCCGCCAGCATGGCGGCGGATACCTCGCCGGTGTAAGCCCCCTGCCCTTCATGTTCACTGACATCCTGCGCACCAATGCCCAGTCCCGTATCAACGCACTGCATGGCCAAGCCGGCGATGTATGGAAACGGAGGAAAGACTGCCACATCGATGGACGCCGGTTTGCCGGCGACAATGTCGCTTGCCAAGGCCGTGGCCATCGAACGGCTGCCGTGCATTTTCCAGTTGCCGGCGACAAGTTTCTTGCGCATGGTCTGCTTCCGCTGCGATCAAACCGCAAGCTTACCGATGGGTCGGAGTATCGGCAAACCGGTCGAAGGCTGGCGTCGAGCAGGCGACGCAGTCAAGAATGGCAACCCGTTACCTGGAATGACCATGACACCTTCCCGCCCACTCAGCCTGATCACCGGCGCTTCGTCCGGCATCGGTGCCGCGTTTGCCCGGCAGCTCGCCGCACTCGGCCACGATCTGGTACTCACCGCACGCCGTGCCGATCGACTGGAGACGCTGGCCGCCGAACTGCGCGGCCAGCACGGCACCAAGGCAACCGTGCTGCCGCATGACCTCGCCAATCCAGCTGCACCGCAGGAACTGGAACGCGCGCTGGAACAGCGTGGCCTGCAGGTGGACTGGCTGATCAACAACGCCGGCTACGGCCTGCCGGGCAGCTTCGACGCCAACGACTGGGCCGCCCATGCCGACTTTCTGCAGGTATTGCTGACCGCACCGACCGAGCTGGCCTGGCGATTGCTGCCCGGCATGCGCCAGCGGGGCTACGGCCGCATCATCAACGTCGCCTCGCTCGCCGGGCATGTACCCGGCCCTGCGGGCCACACGCTGTACGCCGCGACCAAGGCGTACCTGATCAAGTTCTCGCAGTCGCTGGCGCTGGAGAACCGCACGGCGGGGGTGAACGTCTGCGCGTTGTGCCCGGGCTTCACCTGGTCGGAGTTCCACGACGTCACCCGCACCCGCGACAAGATGGACAAGCTGCCCGGTTTCATGTGGCTGAGCGCGGAAGACGTGGTGTGCCAGGGCATTGCAGCGGTCGAGCGCGGCGATGCCGTATACATCCCGGGCCGGGTCAATCGGACCATCAAGACCATCGTGCAATTGATGCCGGATCGGCTGGCCATGTGGCTTTCCGCACGCGAGTCGAAGCGCTATCGCAATACCAGCGCGTAAGCGCGGACTTGCATTGCCGCGTCGGCTACCGTCTCTCGCTCATTGACCATCGGCATCCATCAGCATGTCCCTGTTTCCGACCCAGATGCGCCCATTGCCTTATCGCAAACCCGTCGAGGGCCGCGATTACTGGGTGGTGGACGATGCGCTGCCGAACGCCGATGAAATACGTGCGCGCTGCCTGGCCAAGACCGACTGGGAATTGGGCTACCCCTACACTGGCGAGGTATGGCCCGGCATGCGTGCGATTCCCGCCTTGCTGGACGACGAACTGGCGGCGCTGGACGCGAAGGTCTGTCAGCTGACCGGCGCGAAGAAGCTCTGGGTCGAGCAGACGGAGGCAGGCACCAAGCTCAACCACAACTGCGTGCAGGTGGTCGGTTCCCTCGAAGGCGCCGCCAAGCCGCATACCGACTCGACGAATCTGTGTCGCTATGCCGCGGTGCTGTATCTCAACCCCGACGTGCCCGAGCAATGCGGCACCAGCTTCTTCCGCCAGCGCATGCCCGGTGGCCAGCTCGGCGGCAACATCGTGATGCCGCCGCACCATAACCTGGCCGAAGCGCTGGGCAACCGTTTCGTGCAGCCGAATGCGTTTGTCGAGGACGTGCGCGTGGCACATCGCTTCAACCGGCTGCTGGTCTACAAGGCCAACCTGATCCACAGCGCCACGGCGTACTGGGGACAGGAAACGGCGACCAAACGAATGACCGCCGTGTTTTTCTGGATGGCGTGAAGCCTCAGATCAGCTTGATCTCGCGCAGCCGCTGCAGCAGGTATTCGTGCGAGCTGATCGAGGTGTCGTAGCGGCGCGGGTTGTCCGGCGTGATGCACGAGTCGAGCGGATCCAGCACCACATCCGGGTTCGGGTGCAAGAAGAACGGCACCGAATAACGCGGCTTGCGCGCGTTCTCGTTCTGCGGGTTGACCACCCGATGCGAGGTGGACGGATACACGTGATTGCTCAGCCGCTGCAGCATGTCGCCGATGTTCACCACGATCGCATCGCCCTCGGTGGTGATCGGCAACCACTCGCCGTCGCTCAGCACTTCCAGTCCCTCGGCGCTGGCGCCCACCAGCAGGGTGATGAAGTTGATGTCCTCATGCGCCCCGGCACGCACGTTGGGAATGTTTTCCTGGGTGATCGGTGGATAGTGGATCGGGCGCAGGATCGAGTTGCCGACGTCGGTCTTGTCCTCGAAGAAATTTTCCGGCTGATCGATATGCAGGGCCAGCGCACGCAGCACGCGGGTGCCGAGCTGATCCAGTGCTTCGTACAGGCCGTAGCCGTACTGCCTGAAGTCCGGCACTTCGCTCGGCCACAGATTCGGCGGCATCACGTCGGCGAATTTCGAGTCGCGTGGAATCTCGCGGCCGATATGCCAGAACTCCTTCAGATCCGCGTACCGGCTGTCCTTGGCGGTCTCCACCTTGAATGGCGTGTAGCCACGCGCACCGCCGCTGCCGGCGACGTGGTACTTCATCTTGGTGTCGGTCGGCAAGGCGAAGAAGCGCTGGAACACATCGTAGGAGCCGTCGACAAGCTCGCGCGCGATGCCGTGCCCACTGATGCAGCAGAAACCGAATTCACGGTAGGCCGCGCCGAGCTCGGCGACGAATGCGTCGCGGTCGGTATCGTAACGGCGGATATCGAGGGTAGGAACATTCTTCATGGCTGTAATCCACTGGGTAGGGCGTGCGGTCAATTCATTGGCCGCCACAAGGGCGGTGCACGTCGGGCCAATCCATGGCGACCCAATACCACTACAGGTTCACGAGCGTTCGGCTGTGGATTTTACAATCCTTGCCAGCTTCTCTGCCAACTGCTGCACTTCGGCCGCGTCAGCTGCCTCCACCGTGACGCGCACCAGTGGCTCAGTGCCGGAGGCACGCAGCACGACGCGACCACGGCCATGCAGGATCTGCTCCACTTCGACCAGTGCCTGCTGCACCGCAGGGCTGTCCAGCGCCTCGCGCGCACCGATGGCACGCACATTCAACATGACCTGCGGCAGTTTCTTCAGCCCCTTGCGTGCCGAACTCAGGTCCTGGCCTGACTGTGCCAACGCCTCCAGCACGGCAAGCGCAGCGACAATGCCGTCGCCGGTGGTGGCGCGATCCAGGCACAGGATGTGGCCGGAGGTTTCACCACCAAGCATGCCGCCGTGCAACCGCAATTGCTGCATCACGTAACGATCGCCCACATTGGCCCGGATCAACGGCACGTCGAATTCCGCCAATGCCAACTGCAAGCCGTAGTTGCTCATCAAGGTGCCGACCACCGGCCCCTTGAGCAAACCTTGCGCATGCTGGCTGCGGGCCAGCACGTACAGAATGTCGTCGCCATCGGCGAGCACGCCGTAGCGATCAACCAGGATCAGCCGGTCACCATCGCCGTCGAACGCCATGCCGATGTCGGCACCATGCGCCAGCACCGCCTGCTGCAAGGCCTGCGGATGGGTCGAACCCACGTCGCGATTGATGTTGAAACCGTCCGGCTTGTCGCCGATCGCGATCACCTCGGCACCCAGTTCGGCAAACACCTTGGGTGCCACCTGGTAGGTGGCGCCATGGGCACAATCGAGTACGATCTTGAGCCCGCGCAGGCTGAAATCTTCCGCCACCGTGGCCTTGCAGAACTCGGCATAACGGGCCACCGCATCGCTGATCCGGGTGGCCTTGCCCAGCTGCTCGGACGGTACCGTGACGAAGTCCGCATCGACCTCCATCTCGATCGCCAGCTCGACCGCATCGGACAGCTTTTCGCCATTGGCGGCAAAGAACTTGATCCCGTTGTCGTGGTGCGGATTGTGCGAGGCGCTGATGACGATGCCGGTGCTGGCGCGCATCGACCGCGTGAGGAAGGCCACGGCCGGCGTCGGCATCGGCCCCAGCAATCCCACATCGGCGCCAGCGGCGACCAGGCCGGATTCCAGTGCGGACTCGAACATGTAGCCGGATACGCGGGTGTCCTTGCCGATCAGCACCAGCGGACGATCCTTGCCATCCTGGGCCAGCACGCTGCCCACGGCGCGACCCAGCCGCAGCATGAAATCCGCGCTGATCGGCCATTGGCCCACCAGCCCGCGAATACCGTCGGTACCGAAATATTTACGCTGATTCATCGTGCCCTGCAGTCCTGAAAGTTTGCCCGTGCAGCGAAACGCTGCGTCGTCCGCGAAACGCACTTACTCGTCATCTGGCCAGCGCGGCATGGCGGGTTTGTTGTCACGTCGCGGCACCGCATCAATCGCATGCACGGCCTGCCACACCGCCAGCGTGTCCACCGTGGCGGCAACATCATGCACGCGCACCATACGGGCACCCCGCTGGACGGCGATCAGCGCCGCCGCCGCCGAACCGGCGACGCGATCAGCCGGATCGGCATGGCCGGTCAAGCTGCCGATCATCGACTTGCGCGACAACCCGGCATACACGCCGCTGCCAAGATTGCTGAAACGCTCCAGCGCACACAACAGCGCCAGATTGTGTTCGAGCGTCTTGCCGAAGCCGAAGCCGGGATCCAGCATCACCTTGCGCCGGTCGATGCCGGCCAGCTCGCAGGCGAACAGGCGATCGGTGAGAAAGCGGTGCACTTCGCCAACCACGTCGTCGTAATGCGGATCAGCCTGCATGCTGCGCGGCTCGCCCTGCATGTGCATCAGGCATACCGGCACATCCAGTTCGGCGGCAGCCTCCATCGCACCGTCGCGGCGCAGCGCATAGACGTCATTGATCATGCCGGCCCCGGCAGCCACCGCGGCTCGCATCACTTCCGGCCGGGACGTATCGATCGAGATCGGCAACGTGGTGCGCCCGATCAGCTGCTCGATCACCGGCAGCACGCGGCGCAGTTCTTCCTCGATCGGCACCTCATCCGCGCCAGGGCGGGTGGATGCACCGCCGACATCGAGCATGTCGGCCCCCTCCTCCGCCATGCGCAAGCCGTGGGTCACGGCAGCATCGATACCGTCGTAATGGCCATCGGCCGAGAACGAGTCGGGAGTCAGGTTGAGGATGCCGACCACGCGGGGGCGATCAAGCCGCAAGGGGCGCCCGGCACAATCCAGTACCGGCGCAAACAGATCGATCGACATGCTCAATACCTCCCTGATCCAACAACCCGATGAACCTGGTACCTGGCGACCACCAGCTCAAGCCTGGACCACACCGCCCAACTCGCCCATGTAGCGGCGATAGTGGCGCAGCTCCTCGATGGAATCGCGGATGTCCGACAACGCGGTATGCGCCGACTCCTTGCCGAAGCTCTTCGCCACCGCCGGCGCCCAGCGCCGGGCCAGTTCCTTGAGCGTGGAAACATCCAGATTGCGGTAATGGAAGTAGCGCTCCAGTCGCGGCATCTGCCGATGCATGAAACGCCGATCCTGGCAGATCGAATTGCCGCACATCGGCGATTTTCCCGGCGGCACCCAGGCCCGCAGGAACTCCACCGTGGCCTGCTCGGCCATCGCATGATCGGTTCCCGAGATGAGCACCTGCCGCCACAGACCGGACTTGTGGTGCTGGTTGGAGTTCCAGCTGTCCATCGACTCCAGCTGGTCGATCTCATGGCGGATCGCGAACACCGGGCCCTCGGCAAGCACGTTGAGATCCTTGTCGGTAACGACCGTGGCGATCTCCAGGATCGAGTCGTTGTCAGTGTCAAGACCGGTCATTTCCAGATCGATCCAGATCAGGTTGTCGTCGTGGACGTTGCTCATGAGTTCTCCTTGGATGAGCGAGTTTATCAGTCTTGCCGGAGCTGCCATGCAGGCGCGCTTTTGGCCATGCGATGATCTGCGGATGCAGACCTTCCTCTGGCACGACTACGAAACCTCCGGCGCCGACCCCCGGCGCGACCGGCCGCTGCAGTTCGCCGGCATCCGCACCACCCTGGAGCTGGAAATCGTCGGCGAGCCGGTGATGTTCTATGGCAGGCCGCCGCTGGAGATGCCGCCGCATCCCGATGCCTGCATGATCACCGGAATCACCCCGCAGCGGGCCGAACACGAAGGCGTCAGCGAGGCCGAGTTCGCCGCCCGCGTGCACGAGCAGCTGGCTACGCCGGGCACCTGCGCGGTCGGCTACAACTCATTGCGCTTCGACGACGAATTCACCCGGCAGATGCTGTACCGAAATTTCTACGAGCCGTACGGCCGCGAGTGGGAGAACGGCAATTCGCGCTGGGACCTGATCGATCTGGTGCGCCTGTGCCAGGCGCTGCGCCCGGAAGGCATCGTCTGGCCGACCCGCGAGGACGGCTCGCCCAGCTTCAAGCTCGAACACCTGGCCAGCGCCAACCAGCTCAAGCAGGAGCGCGCCCACGATGCGCTGTCCGACGTGTATGCGCTGATCGAGCTGGCACGGCTGATCCGCGTGCGCCAGCCGCGCTTGTGGGACTGGTATTACGGCCTGCGCCGCAAGCAGAAAGTGTTCGAAATGCTCGACGTGGTGAACATGACGCCGGTGGTGCATGTCTCCTCGCGTTACCCGGCCAGCCGGCATTGCCTCACCGTGATCGCGCCGCTGGCGCCGCATCCCAGCCGCGCCGGCGAGGTGATCGTGTACGACCTGGCCACCGATCCGGCCGAATGGCTGGCGCTGGACGAGGACGAGATCGCCGACCGCATCTTCACCGCGCGTGCCGACCTGCCCGAAGGGATCGAGCGCATTCCGCTGCGCACCATACGCGCGAATCATGCACCAGCGCTGGCACCATTGTCGGTGTTGCAGGGCGTGGACCTTGAGCGCCTGCAGCTGGATCTCGATCGTTGCATCGCCCATCGCGACGTGCTGCGTGCCGTGGACGGGCTGGCGGAAAAGCTGCGGCGGGTGTTCCAGCGCGCGGCCGAACTGCCGCCACCGGAAGATCCCGAGCTGGCGCTGTATGGCGGCGGTTTCCTGCCCGATGCCGACCGCAAGCTGCTGGCCCAGGTGCGCGCCACGCCGCCGGCGGAGCTGGGCCAGCGCGCGTTCCCGTTCCGCGACCCGCGTTATCCCGAACTGCTGTTCCGCTACCGCGCACGCAACTGGCCGGAGACGCTGGACGCCGATGAAAGCGCGCGCTGGGAAGACTTTCGTCAGGCCCGCTTGACCCGGCATACCGCGCTGACCGGCCTTACGCTGGAAGATTACTTCGCGCGGCTGGACGAGCTGCGTGCCGATCCGCAGGCGCAGGACCGACTGGCCCTGCTCGACCAGTTGCAGGCCTGGGGCGAACAGCTCGCCACCGGTATCGACGCCCGCTGAACACTACTCATCCCGACTATCGACCTGCCATGCCGCAAACCTATTTCACTCCCGCCACCTTCCGTTTCCTGCGCGCCCTCGACAAGAACAACAGTCGTGAGTGGTTCGCTGTGCACAAGGACGATTACGAGCGCCACGTGCGCGAGCCGTTCCTGCAGCTGATCACCGACCTGCAGGTGCCGCTGGCGAAGATCAGCCCGCATTACCGCGCCGACCCGCGCAAGAACGGCGGCTCGCTGTTCCGCATCTATCGCGACACCCGTTTCTCCAACAACAAACTGCCATACAAGCCGTGGCAGGGTTCGCGCTTCTTCCACCAGCGCCGGCACGAGATCCCGGCACCGTCGTTCTACGTGCACATCCAGCCCGGCGACTGCTTTGCCGGCGGCGGCATGTGGCATCCGGAACCGGACGCGCTGAAGCACATCCGCACCTTCATCGCCGACAACCCGGTGGCGTGGAAGCGCGCCACGCAGAGCAAGCCGTTCCGCGAGCACCTCACGTTCTGGGGCGAATCGCTGAGCCGCCCACCGCGCGGCTTCGACCCGGCGCACGAGCTGATCGAGGACCTCAAGCGCAAGGATTTCGCGGTCGGCGAAAAGTTCGACGAGGCATTCGCCTGCTCGGCCGAACTGCTGCCGTGGGTCGTGACGACGTTCAAACGCGCCACCCCGCTGATCGATTACCTGTGCGCGGCGCAGGAACTGGAGTTCTAGAACCTCGCACTGCGCCCGGGAATCAACGCTCGCTGCGCGCAGCGAGCATCAGCCAGAGCGCCACCGCCATGCCGATCAGTGCGGTCAGCGCCACATAGTGCGCCGGTGCCAGCACGCCGAACCGCTTCACCAGTCCACCGATCAGCGGTGGCGTGAGTCCGCCGAAGATCGCATAGGCGATGTTGTACGAGAACGACAGGCCGGAGAAACGCACCGCCGGCGGAAACGCTGTCACCATCAGTGCGGGTACCACGCCGACCACGCCGACGCTGAAGCCGGCCAGCGCATACAACGCGACGAAATGCGCGCCACCGGCCTGCAGGTCGAGATACAGCGCATAACTGCAAAGCAGCAACCCGATCGCGCCGAGCAGCAACGCACGCGCATGGCCGATGCGATCGGCCAGCCAGCCGTAGAACAGGCAGCCCAGCGCCAGCGCGAACGAGGCCACGTTGTTGCCGAGGAACGCACGCGCCGGCTCGATGTGGAACACCGACTGCACCAGCGATGGTGTCATCAGGATCATCACCACGATCGCCGCGGTGAGCATCCACGTCACCAGCATCGACAGCAGCACGCTCGGCAGGTGCCGTTCGAATACCTGCCGCAGTGGCAATCCCGAAGCCAGTTCGCGGCGCGCATGCATCGCCTCGAACACCGGCGTCTCGCTGAGCCAGCGGCGCAGCCATACCGCGAAGAAGCCGAACACGCCACCTACCAGGAATGGCAGCCGCCAGCCGTAATCGAGCACCTGCGCGGAAGTCAGTCCGCGGTTGATCGCCGCCGCCACCAGCGAGCCGATCAGGATGCCGACGGTGAGCCCGGAAGTAAGGCTGGCGCAGGCGAAACCGATCCGCCGCGCCGGCACGTGCTCGGCCACGAACACCCACGCGCCCGGCACCTCGCCGCCCACCGCGATCCCCTGCACCACGCGCAACAGCAGCAGCAACAGCGGCGCCAGCATGCCGGCCTGCGCATACACCGGCAGCAGGCCGATGCCCAGCGTCGGCACCGCCATCAGGAACACGCTCAGCGTGAACATCTTCTTGCGCCCCAGCGTGTCGCCGTAATGCGCCATCACGATGCCGCCCAGCGGCCGCGCCAGGTAACCTGCCGCGAAGATGCCGAACACCTGCAGCTGCGCCAGCCATGGCGCGGTGTCCTGCGGGAAGAACAGGTGGCTCAGCGGGATCGCGAAGAACACGAACACCACGAAGTCGTAGAACTCCAGCGCACCACCGAGCGCGGCCAGCGCCAGGGTGCGCACATCGCGTCGCTGAAGACGATCGACAGGGTCGGCAGCCACACTCGGGGCATTCATCACGCAGGATCATCCGTGCATTGGAAAAGTGCGCGCCACGATAACCCACCCGTGACCGCCGCAGTCGACTACAGCGCCATCGCAACAACCTGACGCCACATTGTGCAGTTGCGTCAAGACGCTGACGTATGGCGCTGTTAGAGTCCGTACGCTGTCGCATGGTCAAGGGGAGATCAGGCGGCTTCCAAGGATGCCTGACCGGCATCACCGCTGTCGGCCTGCCTGCAAGAACGGGTGGTTTGGCGTGCCCGTTGCTGCTCACGAGTCGACTTCATTCGCGGCACCCGCCGCCTTCGAGGGAGAGACACACGTGCGACGCACCTTGTTGATGCTGTCACTGGCTTTCACCTGTGCCGCGGCACAGGCGACCACCACCGGCGTGGCGCTGGTTCATGGAACCGGCAACCAGACCGATGCCTATAACAACTACTGGCAATCCGCCATGGTCGAGGGGGTACGCAACGGTCTGACCGATCGCAACAATCTGCTGGTGGTCAACTGCAATTTCGACCAGTACATGTGGGACGACCGCGCGGCAGGTTGCGTGGCCGGCCAGCTCACCTCATTCATCCAGAGTCGCCACATCGACCGGCTGATCGTGATCACGCATTCCAACGGCGGCAACGTGATGCGCTGGATTCTGTCCAACCCGACCTGGGATGCGCGCTACCCGGCGATCATCAGCCACATCGTCAAGGTCGACGCCATCGCCCCCTCCAGTGCCGGCACGCCCCTGGCCGACGCGGTGATCGCCGGCAATGTGTTCGAGTCCGCGCTGGGCTGGCTGCTCGGTTACAAGACCGACGCGGTGCGCCAGCAGCAAGTCGGCTGGATGGCCACCTACAACCAGCAAAACCTGCTCGGCACCTCGGGCCGGCCGGCATTGCCGGTGCCATTCCGCGACGTGGTCGGCACCGATGTGGTCTCGGCGATCTGGAGCAGCCAGGCCTATTGCGGTGGCTATGCCGACAGCGTGGGGCTGGAGATCACCCAGAACTGGCTGAGCAGTTGCTCGGACGGCTTCATCGAATGCTCCAGCGGCACCGCGGCCGGCACGCTGTGGTTCAAGGACACCCAGCGCACCAGCGCTGGCTCCGTGCTGAACCACAACCAGAGCCGACGCGCCTGCTTCGGGCTCGAATCCATTCTCGCCAACGACCTAAAGGGATGACCGCCATGAAGCCAAGGATTCTTGCCAGTGCTGTTCTGGCCGTCTGCATCGCCGCACCGGCAGTCGCCGGCACGCATGCACTGCTGCCGGCACAAGCCAGCGACATGGTGCCATCACTGTTGCTGGCGCGAACCGCCGCGCCGGTGGTCACCACGATCGCGGCGCCAGCTGCCCATCTACATGTCGAACACGCACCGCTCAACGTCAGCTGGGCGTTGCCGGCTGATGGCGCATTGCAGCCGGTGCCGCAGCCGTTCGCCCGCAGCAGCCGCGAATACTGGCTCGATGTCGCGGCCAGCGAACTGCGCAAAGGCATCCGGCTGCCATTGAGCGCGCCCGGCGCGATCATCCGGCTCAGCCCCAGCGACCGCAGCAAGGGCCAGCTGGACCCGGCCAACGTGCGGCTGCAGCTCGGCCGCCAGTCGCTCACTGCCGATCTCGCCTCCAGCCAGATCGCCGATGCGGCGTCGATGCACGCGGCCGGCATGGACGTGTCCGCCGGATCCGTGGTGATGCGGCTCAAGCCCGAGCTGGGTGCCGGGCTTGCCACCTTGCAGGCACCCGCCGCCAGCGGACGCTACGTGGTGCATGTGTTCGAGCCGCAGAGTCCGTTCACGGTCACCGCGCTGGCGGACCGTGACGACCAGTTGCTCGGTCGCAATGTCCATGTCCGTGTCGCGATGCATGACGACGACAAGGACGTGGCTCTGAGCTCTGCCGGGGGATTTCTGCGCGCGCCGGATGGCAGCACTACCCTGCTCGACTTCCAGCGGCAGTCCGATGGCAGCTTCACGGTCGACGCGCAACCCAGGAACCCTTCCTCGACACCGGGGCTCTGGGAAATCCACAGCTTCACCGCAGGCAAGGATGGCGCCGGCCAGGAAATTCGCCGTGACACCACCACGGTGTTTGCCGTTGCCGTGCCGGACGCACGCCTGAGCGGCCTCGCCGAAACCGCGCGGGCGGGCGATCGGGGCATCGACATCACGCTCGGGGTGACGGCGCAGAGCGCGAGCCGGTTCGCGGTTTCCGGTGTGCTGTATGGCCGAGGCGCCAACGGGCTGATGGTCCCGGCCGCTTACGCGCAATCGGCAGCGTGGCTGCAGGCAGGCAACCGACAGCTGGTGCTGCACTACGATCCGGCCAGTCTGCAAGGTGTCAGTGCGCCGTATGAACTGCACGACCTGCGCCTGCAGGATCAACCGGCCATCAGCCTGCTTGAACGGCACGCGCTGGCCATGCGCTTCAGCACGCCGTAATCGGCGTGTCCCATTGCCAGGG
This sequence comes from Rhodanobacter sp., assembly GCA_036724165.1. Taxonomy (GTDB): domain Bacteria; phylum Pseudomonadota; class Gammaproteobacteria; order Xanthomonadales; family Rhodanobacteraceae; genus Rhodanobacter. Next base: position 4,699 of record DAIMGD010000015.1, on the reverse strand, counting down.
ATGGCGATGGGACATTCCTGCGCTTGATCATGTCGACGGGCGCTCAGGCTTCGCCGAACGGAAATGCCATCACGTCGGCGATCGCATCGGTGTCAGCCAGGCACATCAGCAGGCGCTCCACACCCAGCGCTACGCCGGCGCAATCCGGCAGCGCATCCAGCACGGCCAACAGGCGCTGATCGATGGACACTTCGCGCACGCCACGCCCGCGACGGACCGCGTTGTCGTACTCGAAACGCGCGCGCTGTTCGGCTGCGTCATTCAGTTCGTGATAGCCGTTGGCCAATTCGTGTGGCCCCAGATACAGCTCGAAGCGTTCGGCCAGCGGTGGCTCGCCGGGGCGGATCCTGGCCAGCGCACATTGCGTCGCCGGGTAGTCGTGGATCACCGTGATGCGATTGCGCGGAAAGGCCGGCTGCAACCGATGCGTGATCAGCAGGTCGAGCCAGTCATCGCGGCCCAGTCCGGACGGCTCGATGTGGAACTCGGCCAGTGGCGCACGCAATGCCTCCAGCGGCGCATGCAACGGATCGATGTCCAGTTCATCGAGGAACAACTGGCGGTAGCTTGCAATCAGCACTTCGGCCCGACGCCCGAGCATCGCCAGCGCGGTCTCCACCAGCGTGATGGCTTCGTGCATCAGCCGCCGGTGATCCCAGCCGAGCCGATACCACTCAAGCATGCTGAACTCGGGATTGTGCCGGCCACCCGCCTCGCCGTCGCGGAATACACGCCCCAGCTCGTAGCAGTCGCCGACACCGGCCGCGAGCAAGCGCTTCAACGGAAACTCCGGCGAGGTGCGCAACCAGCGCTCGCGTGCACCGGCGTCGACGTGACCGCTGAAGGTCGTTTTGAAGCTCTCGATGTTCGGATCGGTGTTGCCGGCAGCGGACAGCACCGGCGTCTCCACTTCAAGCACGTTGCGTTCGGCGAAGAATGCGCGGATCAATGCGTATACCTGCGCGCGCAGCTGCAGCGCTGCCAGCAACGGCGGCACGCCCATCAGTTCGCGCCCTCGTGTTCGACCAGCAGTGCCAGCAGCCGCGCTTCGTCCCACACTTCGACGCCCAGCTCCTGCGCCTTGTCGAGCTTGGAACCGGCCGCTTCGCCAGCGACCACGAAGCTGGTTTTCTTCGATACCGAACCGGAGACCTTGGCGCCGAGTGCCTCCAGCCTCTGCTTGGCCTCGTCGCGGCCAAGCGCCTGCAGCGTGCCGGTCAGCACGACGGTCTGGCCGTCCAACGGGACATCACTGACCTGGGTGTCCGCAGGGGTTGCGGCAAGCAAGCGCTGCATGGCCGATTCGGCGGCGCGCAAGTCGGCCATCGCGGTGTCGTCGCCGAGCAGCGCGGCGAGATTGGTCGCCGCGGCCTGTGGCAGCCCGGCGACGATCCAGTGTGGCGAGCCGGCCTTGATCAGGGCGTCCAGCGTCGGATATTGCGCGGCCAGCAGCCGCGTGCTCTTCGGGCCGAGCTTGCTGATGCTGGCCATGTCCAGCAGCACCGCCAGCCCCAGCTGCTCGTGCAGCTTCGGCGAAGGATCACCTTCGTCGTTGAAGACGATGCCGGCGGCGAGCAAGGCATCGACCACCCGCTGGTTGCCTTCCTGTTCGAAGAAGGCCGCGATCGACGTCGCCACCTCGCCACCGACATCCGGCAGCACGCGCAGTACCGCTGCCGGCATCGTCCGCACGAACTCCAGCCGACCCAGCCAGCTGGCGAGCGTCTTCGCCGTGCTCTCGCCGATATGCATGATGCCGAGCGCGTACAGGAAGCGCGCCAGCGTACTGCGCTTGCTCGCCTCGATCGCCTCGACCAGGTTCTCCGCCCACTTGGTGGCGACCTTGCCGGCCTTCACCGTCTCCGGCGTCGCCCCCCCGGCCTCCGCCGGGGCAGGCTTGCGCTCGTCGGCGCGGCGTTTCATCTCGACGAAATCGTCCACGCGCAGCGCATACAGGTCGGCTGGGGTACGCACGATCTCCAGTTCCACCAGCGCGTCGATGATCCGTTCGCCCAGCCCTTCGATGTCCATCGCACGACGCGAGGCGAAATGGAACAGGGCTTCCTTGCGCTGGGCCGCGCAGATCAGCCCGCCCGAGCAGCGCCACGCAGCGGCGCCTTCCTCGCGCACCAGTTCGGAGTCGCATACCGGGCAACGTTCCGGCATCGCCCACGGCAGCGTGCCAGCGGGGCGTTGTTCGAGGATCACTCGTACCACTTCAGGAATCACATCGCCGGCGCGGCGCACGATCACCGTGTCACCGATGCGCACGTCCAGCCGGCCGATCTGGTCGGCGTTGTGCAGCGTCGCGTTGGTCACCGTGACGCCGGCGACCTGTACCGCCGCCAGTCTCGCCGTGGGCGTGGCCGCGCCGGTACGACCGATCCGCACATCGATCGCCTCGACCGTGGTGGTCTGTTCCTGTGCCGGAAACTTGTGCGCGATCGCCCAGCGCGGCGCGCGCGAGACGAAACCCATTTCGCGCTGGCCGGCGTAGTCGTCCAGCTTGTAGACCACGCCATCGATGTCGTATGGCAGCGCGTCGCGCTTCGCGCCGATGCGCCGGTAATACGCGATCAGGCCATCGAAACCTTTGGCCGTGGCCACCTCCTGCGACACCGGAAAACCCCACTCGCGCAATTGCTGCAGCGTCTGCGAATGCGTGGCAGGCAGCTCGCCACCTTCGACCGCACCGACCGCGTACGCAAAGAAACTCAGCCGGCGTTTCGCGGTGATCGCCGGATCCAGCTGGCGCAGCGAACCGGCCGCACCATTGCGCGGATTGGCCAGCGTCTTTTCATCGTGCGCACGGGCCTGCATGTTGAACGCCTCGAAATCCTTGCGCAACATGATCACTTCGCCGCGCACTTCCAGCACGTCCGGCCAAGGCTTGCCGCGCAGCTTCAACGAATCATCCTGGCTTTTTCCGCTGCGCAAGCGCAGCGGAATGGCGCGAACCGTGCGCAGGTTCGCGGTGACGTCCTCGCCGGTTTCGCCATCGCCGCGGGTCGCGCCCTGGACGAACACGCCATGCTCGTAGCGCAGGCTGATCGCGAGGCCGTCCAGCTTCGGCTCGACCGAAAAAACTGGTTCAGTCCGTTTCGTGGTCTGCTCGATGCGCCGCTCGAACTCGACTATCTCGCGGAAGCGCTCGCGCTCGCTCTCACCGTCCTGCTCGAATGCATTGCCGAGCGACAGCATCGGCAGCGCATGCCGCACTTCGGCAAAACCGCCGTGCGCCCGCGCGCCAACCCTGCGCGTCGGCGAATCGACCGAAGCCAGCGCGGGATGCGCGGCCTCCAGCGCCTCCAGCTCGCGCATCAGGCAGTCGTAGTCGGCGTCGGTGATCTCCGGCTCGTCGAGCACGTGATAGCGGTAGTTGGCCTGCTCGATCTTTGCCCGCAACTCCATCGCGCGGGCAACACGGTCGGCAGGCACCGGATGTTCGGTCATGCGGATCTCCTTGATGCCGCCAGTTTAGCGATACGCGCGGATCTGAGCCGCTGCAGATGAAACGAACCTGACTCTTGGCGCGCTGTCACGCAAGCAATCCTGTCATAGCAGGTATCATGTCGGGCAATGTCACCTCCAGCCGCCGCGGATTCCCACGCTGCCGCCTCCGCTGTCTCCCTGCCAGCGACGGTTTCCGAGACCCTATCCGAGATTTCTTCACGCGAACGCTTCCGCGGCCTGCTGTGGCTGGTCGCCGCCGCGTTCTTCATGCAGGCGCTGGACTCCACCGTGGTCAACACCGCGGTGCCGGCGATGGCCGAGGCACTGCTGGTGACGCCGCTGGGCATGCGCACCGCGCTGACCAGTTACGTGCTGACCCTGGCGATCCTGATTCCGGCCAGTCCCTGGCTATGCGACCGGCTCGGCACGCGGCGGGTATTCGGCGTCGCGATCATCGTGTTCGGCGTGGGATCGCTGTTGTGCGGAATCGCGCAGACGCTGCCGGAACTGGTCGCGGCGCGGGTACTGCAAGGTGTCGGCGGCGCCTCGCTGATGCCGGTGGGGCGCTACGTGCTGGTGCGCAGCATCGACAAGCGCGAGTTCGTGCGTGCGATGAGCACCGTCGCCACCTTCGGCCTGCTCGGTTCGGTGCTCGGTCCGTTGCTGGGCGGCGCGCTGGTGCAGTTCACCTCATGGCGGCTGATCTTCCTGATCAATGTGCCGGTGGCGATCGCCGGCGTGTGGATGAACAAGCGCGACATGCCCGATTACCGGCTGGAACGGGCGAACCGCTTCGACATGCTGGGCTTCCTGCTGTTTGCCGGGGCCTCCGCGCTGCTGCTCACCGCCTCCGAACAGGCTGGCATCAGCCCGGTTCCATGGAGCCGGATCGGCCTGTTCAGCCTGCTCGCGGTGTTGCTGGGCACGGTGTATGTGTGGCGCAGCCGGCGCGTCACGTATCCGGTTGCCGACCTCACCTTGTTGCGCGTGCGCAGCGTGTGGGTGGCGCTGGCCGGCGGTCTGTTCACCCGACTCGGCATCTCCGGCATGTTCCTGCTGCTGATGCTGTTCCTGCAGGTGGGCTGCGGCTGGTCGCCGTTGATGGCCGGCCTGATGATGGTGCCGCAGGCGCTCGGTTCGATCAGCGCAAAATGGGTGATCCATCGTGCGCTGATCCATTTCGGCTACCGTCGGCTGCTGCTGGGCAACACGCTGATGGTGGCTGTGCTGCTGGCCGCGTTCGCCC
>DAIMGD010000014.1:0-18027 GCA_036724165.1 Rhodanobacter sp. | reverse complement strand
ACTGTTAATCAGGGGGTCGCTGGTTCGAGTCCAGCTTCGGGCGCCACAATTTCACAAAAGGCCGGCATATTGCCGGCCTTTTGTTTTGAGCGCGGGTGATTGATCAGTTCATTTGCGCGCAATCGGCGGCCTGTGTGGCGTTGACCGGAGCGCCGCGAATGCGGCCGGAGTTGGAGATCACCACGCTGAGCGCATCGCTGGTACTGGCCGGCTGGCAGAACAGCAGCGTGAGGTTGCTGCCGCTGGCACTGCCATCGGCCTGAAAGCGCACGAAATGCCGGCCGCTGCTGCTGTGGATGGTCAGCTTGCCGGCGTAGCCATGACCGGTATACAACGGCCCGTTGTCGGGTTGATTGTCGATATCGATGTCGTGGCCAAGCAGCCATCCGCCATCCCAGCGCATCTCGTCACTGCAGCGGCTGCCATCGCGGGTCGGGCAGAACAGCGTGCGCTTGCCGGTGGTGACAGCGGTCTCTCGGGCTTGCTGCAGCGCTGCGATGAAATCCGTCTGGGCAACCTGCAGCTGGTTGCGAGTCATCAGCTTATGCAAGGGCGGGATCGCCATGCCGGTCAATGCCGCAATGATGACGAGCACCATGATCTGCTCGATCAGGGTCACGCCACGTTGTTTGTGATGCATGCCGAGGTGCGGTCGCACAGCCATGGCGTCGCTCCTGCGTTGCCCGAGATCGTCATGCTAGGTCGTTGGTCCGGCTTGCCCCAACAGCCAGGCGATGGCATAGCTGTAAGCATCTGCTGACGCATGCTGTCAGCAGGCTCGATTTAAAATGCCTCATCGCACCCCTATATGTAGTCGATGACTGACCGATTCCAACTCGTTGCGCCCTATCAGCCCGCCGGTGATCAGCCGGCGGCGATCCAGCGTCTGGCCGAGGGCTTCGAGTCGGGCTTGGCCGCGCAGACCTTGCTGGGTGTCACCGGATCGGGCAAGACCTACACCATCGCCAACGTGATCGAACGGGTGCAGCGACCGACCATCGTGATGGCACCGAACAAGACGCTGGCGGCGCAGCTGTACGGCGAGTTCAAGGAGTTCTTCCCGCACAACGCGGTGGAGTACTTCGTCAGCTACTACGACTACTACCAGCCGGAAGCCTACGTGGTGGCGTCGGACACCTTCATCGAGAAGGATTCCTCGATCAACGAGCACATCGAGCAAATGCGGCTATCGGCGACCAAGGCGCTGCTGTCGCGCCGCGACTCGATCATCGTCGCCACCGTGTCGGCGATCTACGGCCTGGGCAATCCGGAGGATTACCTGAGCCTGCGGCTGATCCTGGCCAAGGGCGAGCGGATCGACCAGCGCAAGCTGATCCACCAGCTGACCGAGTTGCAGTACACGCGCAACGAGATGGATCTGCGCCGCGGCACGTACCGCGTGCGCGGCGAGATCATCGACGTGTTCCCGGCCGAGTCGGAGACCGAGGCGCTGCGCATCGAGCTGTTCGACGGCGAGGTGGAGAACATGGCGCTGTTCGATCCGCTCACCGGCGAAACCATCCGCAAGGTGCAGCGCTACACGGTCTACCCGCGCACGCATTACGCCAGCACGCGCGAGAGCGTGCTCAACGCGATCGAGACGATCAAGGTCGAGCTGAAGGAACGGCTGGAGCTGCTGTACCGCGAAAACAAGCTGGTCGAGGCGCAGCGACTGGATCAGCGCACCCGCTTCGACATCGAAATGATGGCCGAGGTGGGTTACTGCCAGGGCATCGAGAACTACTCGCGGCACCTGACCCGCCGCCAGCCCGGCGAGCCGCCGCCGACGCTGTTCGACTATCTGCCATCCGACGGTCTGCTGGTGGTGGACGAGTCGCACGTCACCGTGCCGCAGCTCGGCGCGATGTACAAGGGCGACCGCTCGCGCAAGGAGACGCTGGTGGAGTTCGGTTTCCGCCTGCCCTCGGCGGTGGACAACCGGCCATTGAAGTTCGAGGAATGGGAGCAGCGCGTACCACGCTCGATCTACATCTCGGCCACGCCGCGCGCCTACGAGCTGGACAAGTCCGGCGACGCCGTGGTCGAACTGCTGGTGCGACCCACCGGCCTGGTCGACCCGGAAGTGGAAGTGCGCCCGGTGCGCACCCAGGTCGACGATCTGCTCAGCGAGGTGCACAAGCGCGTGGCGATCGGTGATCGCGTGCTGGTCACCACGCTGACCAAGCGGATGGCGGAGAACCTCACCGAGTACCTGGCCGAACACGACGTGAAGGTGCGCTACCTGCACTCGGACATCGAGACGGTCGAGCGCAGCGAGATCATCCGCGACCTGCGACTGGGCGAGTTCGACGTGCTGGTCGGCATCAACCTGCTGCGCGAGGGACTGGACATGCCCGAGGTGTCGCTGGTGGCGATCCTGGATGCCGACAAGGAAGGCTTCCTGCGTTCCACCGGCTCGCTGATCCAGACCATCGGCCGCGCCGCCCGCAACGTGCGCGGAAAGGCCATTCTCTACGGCGATCAGATCACCCGCTCGATGCAGGCGGCGATCGACGAAACGGCGCGTCGCCGCGAGAAACAGGTGGCATGGAACCTTGAACAGGGGATCACCCCGACCACCATCGTGCGACGCATCGCCGACATCATGGAGGGCGCGCGCAGCGAGGCCGGCAATCGCCGTGGCAGCAAGCCATCACGCAGCCGTGCCGTGGCCGAGCAGGCCGCCGAATATGGCGCACTCAACGCGCAGCAGGCGGCCGGCATGCTGAAGAAGCTCGAGACGCAGATGTACAAGCATGCGCAAAACCTGGAGTTCGAGGACGCCGCCAGGCTGCGCGACCAGATCCATCAGCTGCGCGAGCTGGCCCTGCGCTGAGTCGCCGGTGGCTGCCTCGGGATATTGTCGAGCGCCGCCCACTCCCGTATAATCCGCAGCTCGCGCGGTCAGCCGATGCGAAATGGGCAGTTAGCTCAGCGGTAGAGCACTTCCTTGACATGGAAGGGGTCACAAGTTCGATCCTTGTACCGCCCACCAATTAAGACAGCTACTCAGCGAATCATTCATTGCTCGCAAAGTGGCTGGCTCAGAAAGAACACGAAAAACCGCCTCTTGAATCGGCGGTTTTTCGTTTTTGACCCTGGCAAACCTTGCGTCGTTCTGAAGTGCATGTTGCGCGACTACGGGTGCGTCCCGTACGACACGGCCGTCGCCGGATCGGCTTTCAGACCCAGGGCGCGCCTTGGCAGAGTCGATTGAGGTGGCCCACGCTTCAGTTGAACGCCCACTCTTTTCCGGAATCACCGGGTTGTATCACCGCCCCAACGTGCGCGAGCAGTCACATCGCGAGCGCATGTATGGGCTGCCCGCTGTTGCTGACACTTTCTCCGGGTTCTGCGATGCTGTTGCGCAAAGGGGCCTGGCGGGGAAAACAGATGGCAGCGGACGCTTTCCTGATCGCCATGATGGTCATCTTCAGCGTCCCGTTCCTGATCTGGTGATTGGCGCGCACCGACTATTACGCGCCCTTGGTCGTCGTGCAGATCATCACCGGCATCCTGCTTGGTCCGGGCATCCTCGGCGCCATTTTCCCCGGTTATTACCACACGGTGTTCAACCCCCCCCCCCGGTCATTCAGGCACTCAATGGAGTGGCTTGGTGGGGAGTCATGGTGTTCGTATGGATAGCTGGCATCGAACTGGACTTGAAGGCGGTCTGGGTCGAGCGACGTGAGTGCGGCACGACGGCTGGCCTTGCGCTGTGCGTTCCGCTGTTGTTCGGCTGTGCCGCGGCGATTGGCCTGCTGGCCTGGCGCGATGGCTGGATGGGCGCCGCTGCGACGCCCTGGCAGTTCGTGCTCGGCGTGGGCATGTCATGTGCCGTGACAGCACTGCCGATCCTTATCCTGCTGATGGAGAAGCTCGGTATCCTGCGTGAGCCATTGGGTCAGCGCGTACTGCGTTATGCCAGCCTTGACGATCTGGCGATATGGGCCGTTCTCGCGCTCATCCTGCTCGACTGGCAGCGCGTCGGAACTCAGGCGGCGTTCCTGTTGTTGTTCGCGCCAGTGGCGTGGGGTATCCGCCGATTGATGTTGTGGATGCCGGAATCAGACCGCTGGTATGTCGGGCTGATCTGGCTGGCTGCGGTTATGCGGCTGATCGATCTGGTCTGCACTACATGGTCGGTGCCTTTCTTGCCGGCGCCGTGCTGGATCGGCAATGGTTCAACCAGGATCGGATGGACCTGCTTCGACGGCATGTTCTTTTAGCAATCATGCCTGTGTTTTTCCTGTCGACCGGGCTTCGGACCAACTGGAATGTGGGCGGCGCCTCAGTGTTTGTTGCCGCGCTGGTGCTGCTGTTGGCATCGGTTGGCGGAAAGTTGACCGGTGTGCATATCGCAGGGCGGATGTTGGGTTGGGCGAAAGGCGATGGGTGGACCATCGGCTGGTTGCTGCAAACCAAGGCACTGATCATGATCATCTTCGTCAATATCCTGCTTGATCGAAATCTGATCTCTGGCGCCACGTTCACCGCCCTGCTGCTGATGGCAGTGGCCAGCACCATGCTGACCGTACCCATCGTCAGTCCACGCCTGATGTGGGCAAGGCGACCACCGCCTTACTCTTGAGGCAGCGTCGCGGAACCAGCCAGTGAGCGAACATGTTGCGGCGGCGCGGGCCAATAAAACCGCACGCATTGCCTTGGCGAGGCATGCGTCATGATATTGACGATCAAGCGCAGCGAGTTGTGCAGCGACGGCACCGCTTCGTTGAGCCCGTGGAAGTGCATTCTGCGCGCTGACAATCACATGTATTCTTGGCAATCTGTCAGTACGGCATGGTGGCAGGCAGCACCGTTGCCGGGTTGGCTACCCGTCCCGCCTGCCAGTGAACCGAGTTCATGCAATCCATTGAAATCCTGATCAACGAAGCCTTTGAACGGCGCAATGAACTCGGCTCCACCGAGATCGAAACCCACCTGCGCCCCGCGCTGGGCCAGGTGCTTGACCTGCTCGAATCGGGTGAACGCCGCGTCGCCGAGCCGGATGGACAGGGCGGCTGGACCGTCAACCAGTGGATCAAGAAGGCCGTGCTGCTGTACTTCCGCATCAACGGCAACCGGGTGGTCGATGGCGGTCCGGCGCAGGCATTCGACAAGGTGCCGCTGCGCTTTGCCCACGGCAACGACGGCGAGCTGGAAAACCTCGGTGCGCGCGTCGTGCCCGGCGCGCTGGTGCGCCGTGGCGCGCACATCGCGAAGGACGCGGTGCTGATGCCGAGCTACGTCAACATCGGCGCGTACGTCGGTGCCGGCAGCATGGTCGACACCTGGGCCACGGTCGGCTCCTGCGCGCAGATCGGTGCGGGTGTGCATCTGTCCGGTGGCGTCGGCATCGGCGGCGTGCTGGAGCCGCTGCAGGCCAACCCGACGATCATCGAGGACAACTGTTTCATCGGCGCGCGCTCGGAAGTGGTCGAAGGCGTGATCGTGGAGCAGGGCAGCGTGATCGGCATGGGCGTGTTCCTCGGCCAGTCCACCCGCATCTACAACCGCGCCACCGGCGAAGTCAGCTATGGTCGCGTGCCGAGCGGCAGCGTGGTGGTAGCCGGCGGCCTGCCGGCGAAAGATGGCTCGCACAGCCTGTACGCGGCGATCATCGTCAAGCAGGTCGATGCGAAGACGCGCAGCAAGACCAGCATCAACGAGCTGCTGCGGAGTGGCGAATGAGCGCCATCGTGTATGGCCTTCCAAACTGCGACACCTGCAAGAAGGCGCGCAACTGGCTCGGTCGCTTCGAGGTCGCGCACACGTTCGTCGACTACCGTGCCAACCCGGTGCCGGCGGCGACGCTGAAGGACTGGGCACAGCAGCTCGGCGGCTGGGAGAAGCTGGTCAACAAGGCGGGTACCACCTGGCGCAACCTGCTGCCGCAACGCAAGAGTCCGGGTAGCGATCCGGAATGGACCTTGCTGCTGAAGGAATACCCCGCGCTGATCCGTCGCCCGGTGGTGGTGCAGGACGGCTCGGTGAGCGTGGGCTTCACCGATAACGGCTTCAAGAAACTGTTCGGATCTTAGGCTCGCCAGATGCGCGGTTCGGTATCGCGTAAATGAAAAAGTGGCCGCGCCATTCCCCCCGATCAGGAGAAGGAGAAAGTCCGCGACCGCTTCACCGAGTGTCGTTTCCAGCGTTGCCGAAGTTGTCCAGGCTATGCAGCACCCCAAGGTGCGGCAAGTCGTGGTCGGCATCCAGATCAGTCAGCCGATCGCCTCGGTGTGCATCGGGACATCAGTACCTTCGGTGGCACCGGTGACCCGCTGGTCAAGGGCGTGGTGCTGAGGCCCTCCGCCATCGCGCTCAGCGTCAAGCCCGGCGGCTCGGCACGCCAGATCGACATCGAAGGTGGCATTGCCACGCATGGCGATGGCGTCGCGCCACTGGAAATGCCCGGTGTGGTCGGCCAGCTGAGCATCGAAGGCGGGATCGGCGCGAAGCGGGGGCATTGATCGCGGGCGCCGGTCTTGGTGCCGCTTGTTATGCTGAGCGCTGTCGATCCACAGCGCCTGGCGAGTGTCCATGTCCGAAGTCCTTGAACTCACCTGCAACCTGATGCATCGTCGTTCGGTCACGCCGGAGGATGCCGGCTGCCTGTCATTGATCGGCGGACGCCTGGAGCGCGCGGGGTTCCGCGTGGAGCATCTGCGCTATGGCGAGGTGGACAACCTGTGGGCGACGCACGGTGCAGCTGGTCCTGCGCTGATCTTCCTCGGCCACACCGACGTGGTGCCGAGCGGACCGGAGGCGAGCTGGCACAGTCCCCCGTTCGAGCCGACCATCCGTGATGGCCATCTATACGGCCGCGGTGCCGCGGACATGAAGGGCTCGGTGGCCGCGATGGTGGTGGCGCTGGAGCAATTCGTCGCCGCGCATCCGCAACATCGCGGCCGGGTCGGCCTGCTGCTGACCAGTGACGAGGAAGGACCGACCAATCTGGACGGCGTGCGCAAGGTGGTGGAACATTTTCGCGCGGTCGGCGAACACATCGACTGGTGCGTGGTGGGCGAACCGTCGGCGAAGGAACAGCTGGGCGACCTGATCCGCGTGGGTCGGCGCGGCTCGCTGTCGGGGACATTGAGCGTGCGCGGCGTGCAGGGCCATGTGGCTTATCCGGAGAAGGCGTTGAACCCGATCCACGCGTTTGCCCCGGCGCTGATGGAACTCGCTGCCGAGCGCTGGGACGAAGGCAACGGCGATTTTCCGGCCACCTCGTTCCAGGTCTCCAACCTCAACGCCGGCACCGGTGCCAACAATGTGATTCCCGGTGAGCTGAAGGCGCTGATCAACTTCCGCTACTGCACCGCCAGCCGTGCGGAAGATCTGCGTGCGCGCACCGAGGCAATCCTGCGGCGACACGGCCTGGACTTCGCGCTCGACTGGAACCTCTCCGGCGAACCCTTCCTTACTCCACCGGGTGGCATCCTGCGCGAGACGGTGGTGGCGGTGTGCCGCGAGCTGTGCGGGCTCGATCCCGAGCAGAGTACCGGTGGCGGCACTTCCGATGGTCGCTTCATCGCGCCACTGGGTGCCGAGGTGGTGGAGATCGGCCCGGTGAACGCGACCATCCACAAGGTGGACGAATGCGTGGCGGTGGCGGAGCTGGAACAGCTGCCGGCGTTGTACCGGGCGGTGTGCGAGCGGCTGCTTGGGTGAGTGCCGCTACGCGGATGAGTCCCCTGAGTCGCCATTCGTCAGCGGCATGCCGGTTTGCCGGACGGAGCCAGCCCGATCACCGTGAGCGATCAGAGCTTGCTGTGTTCCACCTGCCGCTCGCGCTGCATCGGCGTCCATTCCGCATGCTCGCTCAGCGCCGCATCGCCGAGTGGTGACGAAGCTCGCGGCCTCATCGCGGCGAAGGTCGCCATGACGGGTGATGCCGATTGCCAGTTCCGGCCCGGAAAGCGGGTGCGGCGGGTCGTCGTTCCACGCCCAGTCACATCGACGGATGACCACACCGGCAGCTTCTCGTTGCCCGGGCGGTGTCGGCGGTCTTGCGCGTGTCCGCCGGCGTCACTGATTTTTGATACGCGGGTCGAACCGGAGCCGGGATTTGTCCGGTATGCCGGTCAACACGTAGAGCGTGTACTTGTACTCCTTGTGATCTTTATTTTCGTCGGAAAAACTGAGCTGCCGGGACGTACTCGCGAAGTCTTTAAAGCTTTCCGGCTTGTGCGGTAAGCGGTTCTTTCGTGGATGGTCGAGTGGCGTGTCGCAGTCTTTTCCCTTCGGCGGCGCGGACTGAATATCGATGTTCTCGTCTGGATGGTCCGCGTCAAAGCGCAGCGTCACGGCATGCTTGTCCGCGCCGATGCGGAGCCGTGTCGACAGCAGCCTGAAGGTGATCCGGGCGATGCCCTCCAATGCTTTGCGGCCATGTTGCTCGCAAAAATCGAGATCGCCGTACTTGTTGAGATACGCCGCGGTGACAGGGTTCGCCGCACTGTAAAAGAGGAAGACCTCGCCTCGCACATCCACGGCAGGCGTAATGTTGACATCGATTGGCGTGTGCTTGGTCATCATCCATTCTCCAGGTTGTTGGTCGGTTTGTACGCATTCCGTCAGCCGCTCACCTTTGCAATAACCATGTGTGCGTCAGCCGGGATTGTCGGGCCTCTCTTATCGATCTGCGGGACCAGTTGGTGCCACCTGCGCCTCCAGCTTCGCCATGTCCGGATGGCGATAGCCGATCCGCGCGAGGTCGTTCGCGATGCCGCGTGCTTGTTCGGTATCGCCAAGGCGCAGGCTCGCCTGGGCCAGCGTCATGCGTACTTTCGGTGATAGCGGCTGCGGTCGGGCATCAATCAACGCCACGGCCGCGCGCCATGCCTGGGTCGCCTCGGAATGGCGATCAAGAGCCTGCAGCTCATCCCCTTGCAGCAGGTCAGCCGAGGCGAGCAGATCGAGTGCGGCGCGATCGTGCGGATGATTTTCGCGCACGGCAGCAAGCTGTCGCACCACCTCCGTGATCGTTTTCAGCGCATGCGCATGCGCGCCGGCGTCGGCATCCAGGGCGCTGAGCAGCAGCTCGGCGCGGGCGACCAGACCGACCTGCCAGCGCATCACGGTGGTGTTCTTGGCGACCAGCGCATCGGCAATCCGGCGCGCGTGGAGCACTTCGCGTCGTGCCATCGCATCAAGACCGCTGGCGTGCAGCACCTCGCCACGGTCGATGTGGGCGTCGGCCGCGAGCTGCGACCAAAAGGTATTGGCGACGTCGACCCGTGCAAGTCCATCGGCAAGATCGGCGGCTGCCAGCGACTGCGTCAACGCCGCCTCACCCCTTCCCTGGGCAAGGGCGAGGCGTGCCAGCGCACGTCGTGCGACCACCAGCGACTCGGTGGCGCCGGAATCGCGTGGCGCACTCGAAAGCACGGCCTGGCAAATGGCAACCTCCGCGCTGCGCTGGGCGGTCGCGTCCGCGAAACGCCCCTGTTCCTCGAACGCATCGGCGAGCCAGCCGCGGGCCTGCGCCGCATCCACCTGCTGGGCGGTGTCGTGCGGCGCCTTGGCGGCCAGGGCGGTGGCGATGCGCGCGGAGCGATCGAACGCGGTGGCTGCTTCCATCGCGCGCCCTTCGTCGAGCAGCAGGGTGCCGAGATTGCTGTAGGCGTATTCGACCTCGGCCTGCCATGCGGCATTGGCCGGATCGATCGCGACCAGATGCTCGGCGAGCATCTGGTATTGATGAAAGGCGGCCTCGGCCGGGGCGAAATCGCCGCGTTGCCAGGCGATGTAGCCGACCCAGTAGACGCTCTGTGCGTGATCGAAAATCCGCTGCGGATCATTCGGCGCGCGGGCCAGCAACTCGGCCGTGCTGTCGGCGGCCTGCTTGAATACGGCGAGCGCGCCATCGAGCTGGCCGTGAAGATCGTATACCTGACCAATCAGGTGCAGCGCGCGCGCGCGGTGCGCCAGCGCGCCGGCGTCGAGTTCGCCCGGCTTCTGCGCGGCATAGTAGGACAACGCTTCCTTGCCGACCGCATCGAGTGCGTTCAGGCGGCCTTCCGGCTGCAGTTTCCGGGTCAGGTCCCCGAGCATGAACTCGACCAGGTTTTCGGCATGCGTGCGCTGTCGCTCGGCTTCGCGTCGCGAAGTGATCGCGACCGTCGTGAACACCGCCATCAGTGCCAGCGCGAGCGCGGCCGCCACCGCCGCGATCGACAGCCGTCGGTAGTGACGCTGCTGCTCGCGTTGCGCGAGCGCATCGAAGCCCACGCCGAGGATGCCGGCGATCAGTTTCAGTTTCGCGTTGGTCTTGCCGTCGGCATCGGGGCGCGCGTCGGCGGCGATCGGTTCGTTGCCACTGGCCAGCGGTGCGCCGTCCGCATCGACCCGATAGCGCAGCGCTGGCGGGAAATAATGTTCAAGCTCACGCTCGTCCTCCTCGCCCGCTGGTCGGGTGCCGACGATCAGGCACAGGATGCGATCGGCGCGACCCAGGCGCTTGAATGCGTGGATCTCTTCGTTGACCCAGCGCGAGCGCGCCGCGTGCGGCGAGCAGATGACGATCAGACAGGCCGAGTGTTCGAGTGCCTCCTGCACCGTGGCGTTCAGATCGGTCGCACTCGGCAGTTCATCGCGATCGCGAAAGATCGGCGTGAGCCGGACGGGAACCACGCCCGCCGTGGTCGTCACACCGACCAGCCGGCGCGGGACCCGATACGCTTCCAATGCCTTGTGCAGCCAGTTCGCCCAGGACTTGTCCTGGTGGCTGTAGCTGATGAAAGCGCGGTACCGGAAAGCCGGCATCACGGAGGCCTGCGTCATGACGCGCCGCACTCCCGCACGAGGTCACGCATTCCCTTGCCGGGAGGTCCCCACCCACCGGACCGGAGATCAATCGCCGTCGACGAGAAGCCCTGGTCGACGCGACAACGGTCGGAAAAATAACATACAAAATGTGATGTGCGTCACATTATTGGCATCCTGGGCGGGCGCGCACGGGTACTGCATCGCCCTGCTGCGCCGGGCATGTTGCAACCATGCACCCGCGTCAAGATTGCGGTTCCAGCGTCAGCGTGTGCTGCATGGGGCCGGGCAGCAACGGCGTCGGGCGGCCCTTGAGCCAGTCCTCGTGGCCAGCGCCGTAATACGGCGACAGCGGGTTGTCGCTCTGGCCACCAGGCATCTCGAGGATGCCCTGGGCTTCATGGCCGGGCGCAACATCGAGGCGTTCGGAGGCGCCGAAGCTGGGAGCGGCGACGCGCGGCATGTTGTTGTCGCCGGGCAGCGGTTGCTCGGGCATGTCGAGGAAGCGGCCGAGCCAGTGGGGCAGTGCGACGGCTAACGGATGATTGATCTCGCTGCGGTTGAGCTCGCCCCAGCTGCGCGCGGCAAGGCCATCGGACTGCCGGCCGAGTTCGCGGGTCACGCGTTTGGCAGCGCCAGCGAGCAGGGCAGGCCAGTCGCGATATCGCGGATCGAGCAGGTGCATCGGTTGCGCCTGGATCAGCGCCCATACGGCCGCTTCCGTACTGTTGTCGCCGGGCCATGCAAAGTCAGCGTGGCGATCCCTTACCTGCGCGACGAACGGGGCCAGCACGGCTTGCGTGACCTGCATCCGGAATGCGCGCACCAGCCGGTAGTCGACGCTGTCCACGGCAGCATGGCCATGCCACTGCGCGGTGAGCTGGCGCAACTGCAGCAACGCCGGATCCCGGCTGTTGGCCAGGGTGCCTTGCAGCAATTGTTGCCAGCGGCCCAGCAGCAGCGCGCGATTGTCGAGCTGGATATCGAGCAGGTTGCCCGCGGTAAAGCTGCCGTGCGCACGAAGGTCATCACGGATCTGCTGGGCGCGTGCCCCCAGGTCATGGCCGCCATCCCCAAGCAAGGCCAGCGCATCGCCGTCGACGGTGCGATTGTTGGCGGTCCACAGCCGACCATCGGCGGGATTCTCGATGCGCGGATATTGCGCGGCGGTGGCCCAGCCCTGCCAGCCGCTGCCTGGCTTCGACCAGTCCGCCGGCAGTAGCGCATCCACGTTCACGCGCAACGGAATGCTGTTGCCGGCGAGCGTCCAGCCGACATGGCCGGCGCTGTCGGCGACCAGCAGGTTTTGCGGCGGCATGCCGAGCGTGGGGGCAAGGTTCAGCGCGGCAGGTACATCCGGCATGTGTTCAAGCTGCATCAGTTTGACGTTGTAGCCGTGTGGCCGGTTACCGATCCAGGCGAGCGCCAGCGGCGTGCCGTCGACATCCTTGCCCATGATCGGGCCCCAGCGGGTATCTTCGACGGTGAGCACGGTGTCCGGTTGGTCCTTGACCTGGATGTGCTCGTCGTGGCGTTCGATATTCGCCCAGCCTTCCGGCACCTTGTAGCGACTGGGATCGCCGGGATCGCGCAGCACCCGGACCCAGTCCATCCAGTCGCCATAGCTGTTGGTGAAGCCCCAGGCGATCTGGCCATTGGAACCGGCGACCATGGCCGGCGTGCCGGGCAGGCTGACACCATTGACGTCGCGTTGTCCGTGCGGTGCGCCCGGATCGGGGTAGCGCAGGCGGGCGCGGAACCAGATGTTGGGCACGCGCAGGCCAAGGTGCATGTCGTTGGCCAGCATTGCCGCGCCGCTATCGGTCAGCGAGCCGGCCACCGCAAAGCTGTTGCTGCCGGGTCGCGCTGCATCGAAGTCGGAATTCAAGGCGGCAACCATCGCCGCAGGCATCGTCGCTGGTGCCATGTGGCGCAGGTCGAACACCGCGGCATCGGGAATCAGCGGTGGCCGTGACAGCCGACCACGCAGCGGCGCCTCCCAGTCAGGGTCGGGCGCCAGCAGGAAGTCCACCAGCGGCCTTGGCAGCACCGAACGCATCTGCGCCAGCTGCAGTTCGCGCCGGTTCCGGCCATCCCCATTCAGATCCAGGTACATCGCGGCGATCACCAGCACGCTGTCTTCCGAGCGCCATGGCTGCGGCTTGCTGCCCAGCAGCAGGTATTCCCAGGGCCGCACGCGCAAGTCGGCGAGCCCGGCATTGACGCCGTCGCGGTAGCGATCCAGCTGGAGTTTCTGCGCCGGCGGCAGTTGCGCATACGCCGCCTCGGCCACGGCGCGCAGGCGATGGCGCCGGTGGTTGAGGTCGGATGTGAGCGCGGCCGGCCCCACCAGCGCCGCCAGCTCACCGGCCGGCTGCCGGCGCATCAGGTCCATCTCGAAGAAACGCTCCTGCGCGTGCACATAGCCGATTGCGTAGCTGATGTCGGCGCGGTTTTTCCCATCGATGGTCACCGTGCCCAGTGCATCGCGGCTGATGCTCACGCTGGCGCTCAAGCCCGGCAGACGGTGTTGCCCGTCGAGTCGCGCACGGCTGCCGGCCAGCAGCCACCAGAGGGTGGCGAACCCGATCAGCAGCAAGGTCGGCAGGGCCAGCAGCAGTACGCGCCACCGGCGCGGCCGGCGCGCCGTCATGGTGTGGCAAACACGGCAAAGATGCCGGCGTACGGTTTGACCATGAAGGCCGGTGCGCCGGCGTAGTCCTCACCATCGACATAGAGCTGGGAGATGCTGCCATCCAGATACAACGCGTCGCGGCAACCCAGCGAGTCGCGGAACAGCCGTCCGAACGTATGGAAATTCACGGGCGCCTCGCTCACGGCAAATACCACTTCGGTAGGCGTCTTCACGCAAACACCGCTGCGCCACTTCAGGCTGGCAGAGTCATCGACGAATTGTTCATTGAGCTTGCCATCGATCAGCAGCATCGGGCCGGACTGGGTGGCCCACTGCGCAGGCTTGCCATCGGCCTTGAAGGCAGTGCTGGTGCGCAAGGCGGCATGGCCATCCGGATAGATCGCGAACACGCCGTTCGGCAACAGCGAAAAATTGCCCGAGGCAGGATTGCCGTGCGACAGGTTCAACGGCACCTGGGTCTTGCCGTTTTCCACATACAGCCCGAGCGGAGCGAATTCCTTGTCGTAGATGCCTGCATTGGCAGCGAACAGCAACCGCTGGCCACGCGCCTGGCCCCACTGGCGCAGCGTCTCGATACTGCCGAATGGCTGGCCACTTTGCGGATCACGCCAGTGCAGGGTCAGCTGGTCGCGCTTGAGATTCAGATGAACCACGCGATAGATCTGGCCTTCGAATGACAGCTCGCCGCTGTCCAGCGCCTGCACGCTCGGCGAGCATCCCGGCAAGCTGGCGAACAGCAGCAGGGCCAGCAGCCGGCGCAGCGGCTGACGGTCGAGAGGCTGACGGTGTGGCGATGGGGCGGGTGTGTGCATCCGTCGATGGTCGCCGGCCGGCCCTGGCGGCGCAAGTCCGCTGAATGGGAAAGTTCAGACGGCCGCCGAGCGCGGAGCGGAACAGGCCGTTAAACTTGCGTTTTGCCGGCAGCTTGCTCCATGCCCTATACCCCGATAGTTGCCACGCTCGGCTATGTGCTGTCGCCCGATCGCCGCGAAGTGCTGATGATTCATCGCAACGCCCGCGCGGATGACCAGCACCTGGGCAAGTACAACGGCCTCGGCGGCAAGATGGAGCCGGGCGAGGACATCGCCAGCTGCATGCAGCGCGAGATCCTCGAGGAGGCCGGCATCCGCTGCGAGTCGATGCAACTGCGCGGCAGCTTGAACTGGCCCGGTTTCGGCAAGCACGGCGAAGACTGGCTCGGCTTCATCTTCGTGATCGACCGCCACAGCGGCACACCGCTCACGTCCAACCCGGAAGGCACCCTGGAATGGATCGCGTTGGACAAGCTGATGGAGTTGCCGATGTGGGAGGGCGACCGGCATTTCCTGCCGCTGGTATTCGATGCCGATCCGCGCCCGTTCCACGGCGTGATGCCGTATCGCGACGGCCGCATGCAGTCGTGGTCATACAGCCGGCTGTAGCAGCAACCGCCGGCAATCGAGGTGCTCAGGCTACGTCGGCCGTCCATGCCGGGCTGCTGAATTTGTTCAGCGCCAGCGCCTCGGCCCGCTCCAGTTCAGGCGCGCGCAGTGCATCATCGACCAGGCCGTGACGCGCACGGAAAGTGTCGATCATCCGTGCGATCACCGCCTCGCGCGGCAGTCCGGTCTGGCTGCGCAGCGGGTCGACGCGCTTCGCCGCGCTGGTGGTGCCCTTGTCGGACAGTTTTTCGCGGCCGATGCGCAGCACCTCGAGCATCTTCGTCGCGTTGATGTCGTAGGCCATGGTCACGTGGTGCAGCACGGCACCGCCGCGATGCACCTGCGCGGCACCGGCGATCTTACCGCCCGCGGAGCTGATGTCGTTGAGCGGCTGATACCACGCCTTGATGCCCAGTTCGCCCAGCGCCTCGATCACCCAGGCGTCCAGGAACGCATACGCTTCCTGGAACGACAGCCCCTTGATCAGCGACAGCGGTGCATAGATCGAATAGGTGATCGTGTTGCCCGGCTCGATGAACATCGCGCCGCCGCCGCTGACCCGGCGCACCACCTCGATGCCGTAATCCCATGCGGCCTGCGCATCGACCTCGTTGCGCAGCGACTGGAAGCGGCCGATCACCACCGCTGATGACGCCCATTCCCAGATCCGTAGCGTGGGCGCGCGATGACCGGTGCCGACCTCGTGCGTGAGTACCTCATCCAGCGCCATGTGCAATGCCGGTGGTTGCGGCGTGGCATGGATCAATTGCCAGTCGTGATCGCGCCAGTCCGTGCGCATCATGCGGCGTTCCCCATCTGCAGTGCGCGGCGGACGGCGATCGCGATCGCTTCCGGCGACAGGCCGTACATCATCACTTCGGGCCAAAGTGCACCGTTCAGGGCCGCAACGAGGTCAGCCTCGGACGCGTCGCTGGGTTGACCCGTCAGCGCGGCGTTGATCGCGTCCAGCGCGCTGTCGGGCTCAAGGAAGAAATCGCCGCTCAAGCGCACATCGACAAGCTGGTCGTCGCGCAGATCGAGGTCGATGACCACCAACTTGCCGCCGGGCATCTTGTATTCGCCATGCATCGGCCGCTTTCCCTGTATGCGCCATCAATAGCGGAGTGGAGTTCCTCACCATGCCTGCCGCCGCGTGACGATTTTCGTTGCCGACTTTGCCGGCCGGGCTTACTGCTCATGCATGGCGGACATCATGCGACGCTCTGTTTACAGACCGCCGTGGCCATGGCCGTTGAAGTGACCCTGACCGACGCTGAGTGACATGCTCATGCTGCCGGTCGGATCGTCGCAACTGCCAAGCGCCTTGGTGACATGGACCTCGCCGCTATTCCACGTGCCGGTGCCGATGTGGTTTCCACTGACGACACCGGTGCTCAGGCTGCCGTGGACCTGGGGCTCGTTGTATTTGGAGTCGTCGCAGGCCGGGGCATCGGCCACGGCGTTGTTGTCTGTGCGGCCGCTGGTATCACCGTAATACACGCCTGCTGCGCCGCTGGCGGGCTTGCTGGTGGTGGCGCTGGAAGCCGGCAGGTCGCTGGGCGGCAGCTTGAGGTTCAACGGTTTGCTGGCCGTTTGCGCCCACGCGGAGGTGGCCAGCAAGCTACTCAGCAAGGCACTGATCAGGCGTTTCATGTTCATGCGTGCTCCGGGGATATGACGTATCCAACGCGTAACGCTGCGTTGGCGTGCACACCGGTATTTGAAACATAGTTTGGCAGGAAGTTCCTGCGATGGCACATCAGCCGCTGGTCTCGATCCGCTCCACCCGGCGCAGCCCGCGCGGCAGCACGCCGCCGCGGGTGGCGCGGTTGCCGCCGTATTCGACCAGATCGGCCCACTTCAGCGTGAGTTTGCGCTGACCGGCGTACAGGGTGATCTCGCCCTTGCCTTCGCTGACCACCGCGACGCCGGCCACGCGCTCGTCGCCGCTGGCGAGCCTGGCCTTGGGAATCTCGATCAGCTTGTTGCCCTTGCCCTTGTCCAGTTCGGGCAGTTCGGCCACCGAGAACATCAGCAGGTGGCCTTCGGTGGTGACCACCACGATGCGGTCGCGTGCCGGGTCGGCACTGATCTGCGGCGCCAGCACCTTCGCCTTGTCGGTCAGGCTGATGATCTGCTTGCCGGCCTTGTTGCGGCCGGTGAGTGCCTCGAAGCGGGTGACGAAGCCGTAGCCGAAATCGGTGGCGAGGATCAGCCGGGTGTCGTTGTCGCCGGCGATCAGCGCATCGAAGCTGGCGCCCGCGGTCGGGCTGAAGCGGCCGGTCAGCGGCTCGCCGTTGCCGCGCGCCGAGGGCAGCGTGTGCGCCGGCGTTGAGTAGCTGCGGCCGGTGGAGTCGATGAACGCCACCTGCTGGGTGGTGCGTGCCTTCACCACCGCGAGCAGGCCGTCGCCTTCGCGATAGTTGAGGCCTTCGGCGTCGATATCATGACCTTTCGCCGCGCGCGCCCAACCCTTCTGGCTCAGCACCACGGTCACCGGCTCGCTGGCCACCAGCGCGCTCTCGTCCAGCGCCTGTGCCGCGTCGCGCTGCACCAGTGGGGAGCGGCGGTCGTCGCCGAACTTCGCCGCATCGGCGCGCAGCTCGTCCTTGATCAGGCTCTTCAGCTTGGCCGGCGATTTCAGCAGCACACTGATCTTCGCGCGCTCTTCTTCGAGCTGGTCGCGCTCGGCGGTGATCTTCATTTCCTCCAGCCGCGCCAGCTGGCGCAGCCGGGTTTCGAGGATGTAGTCGGCCTGTTCATCGGACAGCTTGAAGCGGGCGATCAGCACCGGCTTGGGCTCGTCCTCGCTGCGCACGATGCGGATCACCTCGTCGAGGTTGAGATAGGCGATGCGCAACGCCTCGAGCAGATGCAGGCGGCGTTCGACCCTGGCCAGCCGGTGCTCGAGACGCTTGGTGACGGTGCTGGTGCGGAACGCCAGCCACTCGCTGAGGATGCGTTTGAGATTCTTCACCGCCGGGCGGCCAT
Organism: Rhodanobacter sp.; assembly: GCA_036724165.1. Classification (GTDB taxonomy): domain Bacteria; phylum Pseudomonadota; class Gammaproteobacteria; order Xanthomonadales; family Rhodanobacteraceae; genus Rhodanobacter. The sequence continues at coordinate 189 of DAIMGD010000014.1, read as the reverse complement.
CCAGCCCGATCATGTTGAGATTGACGCGGAAACTCTTTTCCAGGTCTGTCGTCGCGAACAGGTGCTGCATGGTCTCGTCGGCATCGACGCGGTTGGAACGCGGCACGATCACCAGGCGGATCGGATTCTCGTGGTCGGACTCGTCGCGCAGGTCCTCGATCATCGGCAGTTTCTTCGCGCGCATCTGCG
>DAIMGD010000013.1:0-18084 GCA_036724165.1 Rhodanobacter sp. | reverse complement strand
GCCGCAGACGCTGCACGAACACGACATGTGGGGCACCAATCCGTTCGACCAGCTGATCTGCCGCATCACCTTCAAGCAGCTGCGTTACGACGGCATCTTCACGCCGCCGTCCGAGCAGGGTTCGATCGTCTATCCGGGCAATCTCGGCGTGTTCGACTGGGGCGGTCTGGCGATCGATCCGGTGCGCCAGCTGGCGATCCTCAATCCCGATTACATGGCTTTCGTGTCGAAGCTGATTCCGCGCGACCGGTTCGTTCCGCAAAACGTCGCGGGCGGCGAGCAGGGCCCGCAGCCGATGACCGGCACGCCGTTCGCGGTAGACCTGCATCCACTGCTGTCGCCGCTGGGCATTCCGTGCCAGGCGCCGCCGTGGGGCTACATGGCCGCGGTCGATCTGAAAACCATGCAGCGCGTGTGGATGCACCGCAACGGCACGATCCAGGACGAGGCGCCGTTTTCGATTCCGTTGCCGCTGGGCGTGCCCAGCCTGGGTGGCCCGATGACCACCGGCGGCGGTGTCGCGTTCCTCAGCAGCACGCTGGATTACTACCTGCGCGCATATGACGTGCGTACCGGCAGGCAACTCTGGCAGTCGCGCCTGCCGGCGGGCGGACAGGCCACGCCGATGAGCTACGTCTCCGACAAGAGCGGTCGCCAGTACGTGGTGGTGATGGCCGGTGGCCACGGCTCGCTCGGCACCAGGATGGGCGATTCGCTGGTGGCCTACGCGTTGCCGAACGGGCAGGCCGCAGCGCCAGCGAAACAGTAATCGATGGTGCCGCGCCGACCGGCAGGCGTCGGCGAGGCATTCAGCCATCCGTCGCGGGACATGCCCGCGACGGTTGCTGATCGAACCAGTGTCCGGTGCGATTGACGATGCGCACCACCGACAGCATCACCGGCACTTCGACCAGCACGCCGACCACGGTCGCCAGCGCGGCGCCCGAGCGCAGTCCGAAGATGCTGATCGCCGTCGCCACCGCCAGCTCGAAGAAATTGCTGGCGCCGATCAGCGCGGCGGGGCCGGCCACGCAATGCGGCACCTTCAGCCAGCGGCTCAGGCCGTAGGCGATGCCGGCGTTGAGATACACCTGGATGATGATCGGCACCGCCAGCAACGCGATGATCAGCGGCTGCGCCAGGATCGCCTCGCCCTGGAAACCGAACAGCAGGATCAGCGTGGCCAGCAGCGCGGCGGTCGACCACGGATCGATGCGATGCAGCGTCGCATCCAGTGCGGTTTGCCCGCGACGTCGCAGCAGCCAGCCACGCCACAGTTGCGCGGCGATCACCGGCACCACGATGTAGAGCAGCACCGACAGCAGCAGCGTGCCCCACGGCACATGGATCGACGCCACGCCGAGCAGCAGCGCCACGATCGGCGCGAATGCGACGACCATGATGGTGTCGTTGAGCGCGACCTGGGCCAGGGTGAAATTCGGTTCGCCGCCGCACAGCCGCGACCACACGAACACCATCGCCGTGCACGGCGCGGCGGCCAGCAGGATCAGCCCGGCGATATACGCATCGTGCTGCCCGAGCGGCAACCACGCGGCGAACACGTGGCGGATGAACAGCCAGCCGAGCAATGCCATCGAGAATGGCTTGATCGCCCAGTTCACCAGCAGGGTGATGCCGATGCCGCGCAGCTGATGGCGCACGCCGACGAGCTGCGTGAAGTCGACCTTGAGCAGCATTGGCACGATCATCAGCCACACCAGCGCGGCGACGGGCAGGTTGATCTGCTGCAGCTGGACCGCCGCCAGCATTTCGAAAACCGCGGGGAAGAGATGACCGAGCGCGATGCCGGCAACGATGCACAGCGCGACCCACACGCTCAGATAGCGTGCGAAGAAGCCGATCTGCGGCACGGCAGCTGCGCTGACTTCACTGCCCATCGGCGGCTCCGGTCTGGCCAATCGCGCGCAGTTCCTGCTGGGTCGCGATGCGGTCGAGTTTTTCCAGCGGCAATGCCAGCAGCAGGTCGATGCGCCGACGCAACATCAGCCAGGCCGACTGGAACGCGCGCCGGCGCTGATCGTCGGAGCCGGTCTCGCCCACCGGATCGGGCACGCCCCAATGCGCGGTGACCGGCTGGCCCGGCCAGATCGGACACAGCTCGCCGGCGGCGTTGTCGCAGACGGTGATCACCATGTCGATCGCCGGCGCGTCCGCCTGCGCGAACTCGTCCCAGCTCTTGCTGCGTAGTGGCTCGGCGTAACCGAACGCCCGCGCCAGTTCGGCGGCGATCGGCTGCACCTTGCCGCTGGGGAAACTACCGGCGCTGTAGGCCTTGAACTTCCCGGCGCCCAGTACGTTGAGCTGCGCCTCGGCCATCACGCTGCGCGCGGAGTTGCCGGTGCACAGGAACAGCACGTTGTACGGTTGCGTGCGCATGCTCATCTCAGCAGCAACTCCCCGCTGCGCCCGGACCGCACGTGGCGGGGCCGGTCGTCAGCGCCGGCCCGCAGCAGGCGGCGCCAGTCTCGTTCGGTGCGCCCGTATAGCTGGTCGCTTCGCCATGCGTATGGAAACTTTCCCAGCGGACGCCCTGCGGATCCTCGGCCCAGAACTTGTCGGAGCGCGCATAGCAGCAGGTCGTGGCCTTCTCCGCGAGGGCGACGGCATCGGCCGCCTGCAAGCGCGCACCGATCGCGGCGAGCTCGGCAGCATCCTCGGCCTGCAGGCCGAGGTGATCCACGCCGGCCACGCGATCGCGCTGCGAGATCGCGAAGTTGATCCGCGGATCGTCCAGCATCCACTTCGCGTAGTCCGGCTTGAGCACGCTCGGGGCGGCACCGAACAGCGTGGTGTAGAAGCGGATGCTGTGGTCGAGCTGCTCGACATTCAGATGGACATGGAAGCGTTTCATCGTTTTCTCCTTGCCGGTTGGCATGTCGTGGCAGGCGCGCAATTGGCCGTGGCCGAACCCGCGCAGCAGTTTTCGGTGAGGAAGCCGAGCAGGGCGTTCATCCGCAGGTAGTTCGCGCTGCACTGGATCACCCGCCCGCGCCGCTCGTCGCTGACCATGCCGGCACGCCGCAGGATGTGCAGGTGGCTGGTCAGGGTCGCGCCGGCCAGGCCGGTCGCGGCGGCCAGTTCGCCGACCGCCATGCCTTCCGCGCCGGCCTGCACCAGCAGGCGGAACAGGTTCAGGCGGTGCTCCTGGGCGAGTGCATTGAGGCAGCCGAGCGCGTCTGTAGATTTCATATTTCCAGAATTATGGAAATATTGAAAAGAGTCAAGCACGCGATGCAGGCAGCACCGGGCTCAGATGCCGGCGTACCACTCGTAGCCCTGATCTTCCCAGTAGCCGCCCTTGCCGTCGCCGATCGCGGCGAACGACTGCACGAGCTCGATGCGGCCGATGTATTTCGCCTGCTTGTAGCCAAGCTGGCGGCCGACGCGCAGCCGCAGCGGCGCACCGTTCGGCACCGGCAGCGGCTGGTCGTTCAGCGCGTACGCCAGCAAGGTCTGCGGGTGACGGGCTTCCTCGATATCCACGCTCTCGTAGTAGGGCGTATCGGTATCCATGTCGTCGAGGCAATGGAACACCACGAAGCGCGCCCGCGGATCGACGCCGACGTGATCGAGCACGGCGGACAGCAGCGTGCCCTGCCACTTGCCGATCGCGCTCCAGCCTTCCACGCAGTCGTGCCGGGTGATCTGGGTGCGCATGTCGAGCTTTTTCAGCTCGTCGATCGACAGCATGGCCGGCCGGCTGACCAGTCCGTCCACCTGCAGCCTGTAGTCGCGGAACTGGTCCGCCATCAGCGCCTGGTAGGCAGGCGCTGATGGCATGATGGTGCCGTTGGGATGGAACACGGCGGAGATGTCGGCCTGCGTGTATTCCTTCGCCATCGCGCTGGACGGCGACAGCAGCGCCTGCACGCGGCGGGTCAATCCCTCCGCCTTGTCGAGCACCTTCGGTCCCCAGCTGCTCTGCGAAATCCTGTCGCAGCCGGCGACGACGAGGCCGGCGGCGCCCATGATGGTCATGCGCAGGAACGAACGACGGTCAGTCATGGGAAGCCTCCTCCACGGCAGCGAGCGGTGCGTCGGTCGGACCGGCGTCGATCCGGTTGGCGTCGACCTTGTCCACCTCGATCTTGAAGTAACCGGTGAGCATGCCACGCAGCTGGTTGAACACGCCGCTGATCAATACCTCGAACAGATGGATCAGCACGAACGCGACGAACGCCCAGGCGATGATGAAATGGATCGTGCGCGCGGACTGCCGGCCGCCGACCGCTTCCACCAGCGGCGACAGCACCGCATCCATGCGCGGCGACATCGCCAGCCCCATCAGCACGATGCCGCCGCCGAACACGAACACCACGGTCAGGTAGGCGAGCTTCTGCAGGATGTTGTAGCGCAGCGCCGCTTCCCCGTGCGGATGCCTGAAGCGGATATGGTCGAGGATCGAATGGCCGATCCCGCGCCAGTCGGCCCAGGTCGGCCACAGGTCGCGCTGCAAATGCCTGCGCACCAGCGAATAACCGACATAGCACAGGCCGTTGAGCACGAACACCCAGGCGAAGAAGAAGTGCCAGCGCCGGCCCATCGCCAGCCAGCCCGGTCCGGGCACGGTAAGCCATGACGGGAAGCCGCGTGCCTCGGGCGTGCCGTCGCTGCCGTTCGACACGCCAAGCACGCCGGTGGTGTTGAACTCATGCCTGCCGATGCGGGTGACGCCGGTCAGCTTGCCGCTGGCATCTTCGCGGGCATCCAGCGACAGCAGTTCCTTGCCGGCGTCGGAGCGGTTACCCCAGTAAAGGCTGGGGTGCGCATTGAAGATCTGCATGCCGCTGAAGAACATCAGCGACAGCGCGATGACGTTGATCCAGTGCATGATGCGGATCGGCAACCTGTGCCGGTAAACCAGGCGGCGCGATCGTGCCGGCGGCGCTGCGGAAGCTAGTGCAACCGCGCCAGCATCGGTCAGGTCTTCAGCCACGCTTTGCGTATTCACGGCACGCACTCCCCAGCAACAAAGCGGATGAAATGGATCGCAGGCACCGTGTGCTCTTGCTCTGGTGTCGCCATGAAGTTCCTCCAGTGGACGTCCGGACGCAAGTGCTTTTCCGCTCCGGCGGGCATGCGCGCCAAGCCACGAATACGTTGCTCGCCAGGGATACTTCGCTGCCGGCACCTGGCCGGTTACCTGCGCCTTCGGCAGCGCAAACGCGGATCACCCGGAAGGCGTATCCGCATGCTCGTGCGCGGCGCCGTGCGCACACGCCACCCATGACGATTCGCCGACCAGATAGTGTTCCTTCTTCCAGATCGGCAGGCGCAGCTTGACCTGGTCGATGATGTAGCGGCAGGCGCGGAACGCCTCGTCGCGATGCGGCGTGACCACGCCGATCCATACCGCGGTGTCGCCCACCGCCAGCCGGCCGACGCGGTGCATGCAGCGGGCATCGACAATCCCGAAGCGCTGGATGGCCTCGTCGAGAATGCGCTCGCCTTCGCCGAGCGCCAGCTCGGTATACGCCTCGTAATCCAGACCGCTGACTTCACGCCCCTCGTTGGTGGCGCGCACCCAGCCCTCGAACACGCAGAAGCCGCCACATTCGGGACGCTGCAGGCTGCGCCGCAGGGCATCGGTGTCGACCGCCGCCGCGGCAATGCTGACCCGGTTCATCCGCCGGCCACCGGTGGAATGAACACCACCACGTCGCCCTCGGCGAACGGCTGCTGCCAGTCGCGGAATTGCGCATTCACCGCGACGCGCAGCTGCGCGATGTCGAGCCTGAAGCCATGCTGCTGGCGCAACTCGGCGTAAAGCGCCGCGAGCGAACCGGCTTCGCTGGTGACGCGCTGCTGGCCTTGCCCGGCCTGCTCGCGCAGCTGTGCGTAGTATTCGACGGTGATCGAGGTCATGGGGTGGATTCTCGCAAACGGGCCAGCTCTTCCGGGGTGTTGATGTTGTCCAGCGCGTGCACCGTGTACGGTTGCAGCAGCTGGGTGTCGCCTTCGATCAATACCTTGCGCGGGCACAGGCGACCGGCCTCGACGCGGGCGACCAGTCGCGCATGGCTGGCCGGCTCCCACAAGGCGCACAGCGGTTCCGGCAAGCCGTCGTGGCTGCTGATGAAGGCGGTGGCCTCGCGGGCGGGATCGCGGGCATCGAGCAGGCGTCGCAGCGTCGCCGCATCCAGTCGCGGCAGGTCGCAGGCGACCACCAGCCACGCGACCTCCGGATACAGCGCCTGCGCGGCGAGGATGCCGGCGGCCGGGCCCGCGTCGTCATGCGCGTCGACGATCTGCGGCAACTCGCCGCGCACCGGTTCGTCGCGTTGTCCGGCCTTCACCGAGACGAACACGCGCGGCAGCAGCGACGCCAGCAGCCGGTAAGTCCACCGCAGCTGCGGCTCGCCGTGATAGTCGATCAGCGCCTTGTCGTGCTGCATGCGCCGGCTGGCGCCGCCGGCCAGCACCAGACCGTAGACGTCCGCAACAGGAGGATGGGCCGATGAAGTCCGGGTTGATGAAGTCATGGCTGGCTCACTGCCCCACGTCCACCGCGCGCTTGCCGCCGGACTTGTGCAGCAGGCGCACGTCGCGGATCACGATGTCGTGCGACATCGCCTTGCACATGTCGTAGACGGTGAGCGCGGCGATGCTGGCGCCGGTCAGTGCCTCCATCTCGACGCCGGTGCTGCCATGGCAGGCCACCTCGCAGGTGATCACGATCTCGTCGCCGTCCACGATCAGCTCGACCTGGCAGCGCTGCAGCATCAGCGGATGGCATAGCGGAATCAGTTGCGGCGTGGCCTTGGCGCCCATCACGCCGGCAAGGTTGGCGGTGGTCAGCAGCGGACCCTTCGGCGTCATGTGCCCGGCCTCGCGCAACTGCGCGGCGACGTCAGCGGGCAGCAGCACCCGCGCCTGCGCGCGAGCGACCCGGTGGGTGGCGGGTTTGGCGCCGACATCGACCATGCGCGGCTGGTTGTCCGGTCCGACGTGCGAGAGCATCCTATCCTCCGATGAAATACATTTCGATCTTGCGGTGATGCGCGGCCTGCGGCGTGGCGCGCTCCTCGCTGTAGCGGTCGGCGCGTTGCAGCCACGCGTTGCGCATCAGTTCCAGCAGCTGTTGATCGCTGGCGCCGCTGCGCAGTGGTGACTTCAGGTCCACGCCGCGCTCGGCGAACAGGCAGGTATACAGCGAGCCGTCCGAGGACAGCCGCGCCCGCGTGCAGGCGCCGCAGAACGGCGCGGTCACCGACGAGATGAAACCGATCTCGCCGTGGCCGTCGGCGTAGCGATAACGCCGCGCCACCTCGCCGGCATAGTTGCTCGGCAGTGCTTCCAGCGGCCAGCGCTGCGCGATCGTCTGCAGCAACTCGTGCGACGGCACCACTTCATCCAGCGACCAGTGGTTGAGGTTGCCCACGTCCATGTATTCGATGAAGCGCAGCACGATGCCGCTGCCGCGAAAATAGTCGAGCAGGTCGAGCAGGGTGTGATCGTTGACGCCGCGCTGCACCACCGTATTGATCTTGAGGTTGGACAGCCCGGCATCGCTGGCGGCACGGATGCCCCGCAGCACGCGGTCGAGCTCGCCGCGTCCGCCGTTCATGATCGAGAACACCGCCGGATCCAGCGAATCCAGGCTCACCGTGACGCGGCTCAGTCCGGCCGCCATCAGCGCCGGCGCCTGCTGGCCGAGCAGCACGCCGTTGGTGGTCAGCGCGATGTCGGTGATCGATTCGATGCGCTTCAGTTCGCCGATCAGCTCGGCCAGGTTCGGCCGCAGCAGCGGTTCGCCGCCGGTGATGCGCAGCTTGCGGACGCCGAGCGTGGCGGCCAGCCGGGTCCGCCGCACGATCTCGTCGAAATCGAGCCGTTCGGCGGTCGGCAGGAACGCGAAATCCTTGCCGTACTTCGCCTCGGGCATGCAGTACGGGCAACGGAAATTGCAGCGATCCATCACCGAGATGCGCAGGTCGTGCAGCGGGCGGCCAAGCCGGTCCGCCAGCGGCGCGGGCTGGGTGCGGACCAGGCTCAGTGGGGCGTCGGCGTGGTTCATGTCACCAACCATAATAGGTGGCGATGAAGCCCGTGGGAAAATGATGTTGCGCGGCGGGCAGCTCGATGAAGCCATCGGTCCGGGTCAGCGCGGAAAAGTCTCCGGACGTGGCCGGCGGCATCGGTATCGCCGAGCGCATGCCGGCGGCATCCCGCTGCAGCCTGACCGGCACGAAACAAGTCAGCGGCGCGGCATGTGCAAAAGCCGATGCCAGCGCAACGCGATCCGCTGGCGGCACGACCTGGCCCATCGCTTCCAGCAGCGCCGGCAGCACGTAGCGGACGCCGCAGACCAGCGCCGAGACCGGGTTGCCGGGCAGCGCGAACACCGCCTGACCCTGCGCCCCGATGCCGAACCACATCGGCTTGCCCGGCCGTTGCGCGATCTTGTGGAACACCTGTTCGACGCCGAGCTCGTGCAGCACCTCGGGCACGTAATCGCGCTGGCCCATCGACACGCCGCCGGACAGGATCAGCACGTCGCGCGTGTGCAACTGCTGCGCGATCGCTGCATTGAGTGCAGCCCGCTCATCGACGACATGCTCCAGCCGCACGTCGTGCAGCCCGCGACTGGCCAGCATCGCGGCCAGCGCGCGATCGTTGGAACGGCGGATCTGCCATGGCGCGACCGGCGCACCGACATCCACCAGTTCATCGCCGGTGGCGAGGATGGCGATGCCAGGCTGGCGCGCGACATCCACGCTGGCGTAACCATTCGCGGCGATCACCGCGATCTCCGGCGCGCGCAGCAATGCACCCGCGTCGATCAGCATTGCTCCGGCGCGGCAGTCGCTGCCGCGTCGATGGATGAATTGTCCGAGCTGCGCTTGATATTCCGGTGCGAGGGTTATCTCCGAGCCATCGCGCCGGGTCTGCTCGACCGCGATCACCGTATCGCAACCTGCGGGAAGCACCGCGCCGGTCATCACCTCGATGCACGCATCGCGTTGATCCAGCATGAGTGGAGGCATGCCGGCCGCCTGCATGCCGGCGACGTGGAAGCTTCGCGCGCCGCGCGCGAAATCCGCGTGGCGGATCGCGATGCCGTCCATGCTGACCCGATCGAACGGTGGCTGGTCGCGCTCGGCGCTGATCCGCTGGCGCAGGGTGGTCCCGGCGACACGATCGACCGGTCGCGCTTCCGCAGCGAAACGTGGCAGGCGTGCGCGGATCAGTGCCTCGGCTTCGCTGGCGGAAATCATCGCGGTCTTTTGATCGAGTCTGGGCATGGGCGCATCAAGGCATTCGGCGTGGACGTGCATCAGGTTACCCATCATAGGCAGTAACGCATCAGCCCAGCAGCGCGGCCGACTTGATCTGCAGCCATACCGCCTGTCCCGGCGCCAGCTGCAGCGTCCTCCACGAGCGTCGGCTGATCCGTGCCAGCAGTGGTGTATCGCCCGTCTGCAATCGCACCAGCACATGCGCCGGCGTCTCCGTATCGGCCATGCCGACGACCTCGGCGCGCAGCACGTTGAGGATGCTGCTGGCCACCGGCTGCGCCAGCGCCAGGCTGACGTCGCGCGCGCGGATGCGATAGCGCAGGCGCTGCCCGATCGTCTCGGGCCGGCGTGCCACGAAGATTTCGCCACCATCGAAATCGAGCCGGCTCAGATGGTCGACATCGTCGTGCGCAGCGACCGTGGTATCGATCACCACACCGGGATCGTCCGCGAATTCCGCCGCAAGATCGAGCCGCGCCAGCATCTCGTGCAGCGATCCATCCTGCACGCCGTGCGGGCCGCCCAGCAGCACCAGGTGATCGGCCAGCTGCGCCACTTCGTCGAGCGCATGGCTGACGTAGATCGCCGGCATCGCCAGCGTGTCGTGCAGGCGCGCGAGATACGGCAGGATCTCCGCCTTGCGCGCGGCATCCAGCGCGGCCAGCGGCTCGTCCAGCAGCAGAAGCCGTGGCTGACTCAGCAGTGCTCGCGCGATCGCCACGCGTTGCCGCTCGCCACCGGACAAGGCATCCGGACGACGATCCAGCAGCGTGCCGATACCGAGCATCTCGACGATCCCGGCGGCATCGACGGCGTGCGGTTTGCCGGCACGACGAAAGCCGTAGTCGAGATTGCCGCGCACCGACAGATGCGCGAACAGGCTCGGTTCCTGGAACACGTAACCGATGGCGCGCCGATGCGCCGGCACGAACAGCTTGCGGCCTTCGTCCTGCCACACCTCGCCGTCGATCGCGACATGGCCGTCCGCCACGCGATCCAGCCCGGCGATCGCGCGCAGGCAGCTGGTCTTGCCGCTACCGGACGGACCGAACAGCGCGCTGATGCCGCGTCCCGGCAGCGCCAGGTTCACGTCCAGCGCAAAGCCCGCATGGCGCACGGCGAGGCGCAGCTGGATGCCTTGCGTCACCTCAGAAACTCCGCCGCCGCGGCTGGCTGGCGTACACCACCAGCAGCACCAGGAACGAGAACAGCAGCAGGCATCCGGCCAGCGCGTGGGCCTGGCCGTACTCCAGCGCTTCGACGTGATCGAAGATCTGCACCGAGACCACGCGGGTGCGTTGCGGGATATTGCCGCCGATCATCAGCACCACGCCGAACTCGCCGACCGTGTGCGCAAAGCCGAGCACGCCGGCGGTGATGAAGCCGCGCCGCGACAGCGGCAGCACCACCGAGAAGAAACGATCCAGCGGACTGGCGCGCAGCGTCGCGGCCACTTCCAGCGGCCGCTCGCCGATCGCCTCGAACGCATTGCGCAACGGCTGGATCACGAACGGCATCGAATACAGCATCGACGCCAGCACCAGGCCGGTGAAGGTGAACGACAACAGGCCGAGCCCGAGCCCTTGCGTCATCCATCCGACCGGACCGTGCGGCCCGAACGCCACCAGCAGGTAGAAGCCGAGCACGGTCGGCGGCAGGATCAGCGGCAACGCCACCACCGCCGCCACCGGATGCGTCCAGCGCGAACGCGAACGCGCCAGCCACCATGCCAGTGGCGTGCCCAGCAGGAACAGCAGCACGGTCACCGTGCTGGCCAGCCGCAGCGTCAACCACAACGCGGCAAGGTCGGCGGCCGAAAGCATCACGTCAGCGCGACCTCAATGGCCGGGCGCTGCCGGGGCATCGGCAAACCCGTAGTGCTGCAGGATCGTCTTCGCCTGCGTCGAGTCCATGAATCGTGCGAACGCCAGTGCCAGCGGATTGCCGGCCGCGCGGCGGGTGATCACGAAGCCCTGCTCGAGCGGCTCGTACAGCGAGGCGGGGATCAGCGCGTAACCGCCCCTGGAGGCGAACGCGGGATTCATCGCCAGCGACAGCGCGATGATCCCGATGCGCGCGTTGCCGGTCTGCACGAACTGCGCGGTCTGCGCGATATTCTCGCCATACACCAGCTTGCCCTGCACCTTGTCCCACACGCCGCTGGCATGCAGCGCCTGCACCGCGCGCTTGCCGTACGGCGCGTGCTCGGGATTGGCGATCGCGATGCGGTCGAACTCCGGCCTGGCCAGATCCTGCAAGGTCAACTTGCTCGCATCCACCGTGGCGCTCCACAGCGCGATGCGGCCGGTCGCGTAGCGCTTCGGCGTGGACGCGGCCAGGCCCGCCTTCGCCAGCGCCTGCGGGTAGGCGATGTCGGCGGAGAAGAACAGGTCGAACGGCGCGCCCTGCTGGATCTGCGTGGTGAACTGGCCGGACGAGCCGTAGCTCACCTGCACCGTATCGTCCGGATGCGCTTGCCTGAACGCGGTCACGATGTCGTCCATCGCGAACTTCAGGTCGGCGGCGGCGGCGATCGTGATCGAATCCCGCGCAGCGGCCGGCAGCGAGACCAGGGCAAGCGCGAGCGCGAACATGGCGTAGCGGAACCAGCGAGCACGCATGACAATCTCCATCGGATCGGAATCCATCGGCGAGTCGTCGTGTGGCTTCGGCTCGCGAATCGTCGGCGCAGAATAGGCTGAAACGCGCTCACGCGCACAGCGAGCTGCCGAGACGGCCGCTCGTCGCGCCGGTTGCGGATGCCGGAGGAGGTGAAGGCGCGGAATGCAGGCTGCCACACGACCGGAGCGCTTTCAGCTGGAGATCTTTCTCATCCAGAAGCTTGAGCCATGCACCATCCGGCCATAGAACCCGACCAGTGCTTCGCGATGGAATGCCCTTGCCAGGGATCCGCCGTAGATCACCTCGAACTGATCGTTCCCGATCAGCAGCGCCTGCAACAGGTATTGCTCATTCCACGAAAAGCCGTGTTCGATCACCCAGTCCTTCGGGTAGTCGATCGGGAAGAAGATATCGTGGACATGGATATACACGCCGGCTGCCAGACGCGGCAGCACCTGGAGAATCAGGCGGTTCACGTCGCTGCCGGTCTTGGAAACATGCGACGAGTCGATGAACAGCAAGTCGCCGTCGGCAAGGCTGTCGAACAGCTCCGCGGGAACCTCCTGTGCCCGTTTCTGGATCAGCTCGATCTTGCCGGCTTCATGCAGACCCTGCATGAAGGGTCGGGGATACGGTTCGACACAGATGATCGAGGTGCGGCCGTCCAGAAACTGTGCGTTGATGTCCGTCATCAGCAGCGTCGAATAGCCTGAGCCGACCTCCACGATGCGTCGAGGGCGGATCTTCTGCAGCAGGCAGAACGCAGCGCGCGCATCCGCCGTACCGAACTGCCCATTGTCTTCATGGAAGCATTCGGTCTGCGCATCGTCGGGTGCTTTTTCGGGGTAGCCGTAACCTTCGATCAGGCGGGGGAAGTGGTTGCGCAGCAGATCGTCATGCGACTCAGGGTTCCAGTCGATGCCGTATACGGTCGGAGCGGTGGGTACCGTTTTCATCAGATAGACCAGTGGGCCTGCGGGATCGCCTGGCGGCCAGATGAGGTCCTGATCGCGCAGCACTTCGTCTGTGTCCACGACAGGCGAATAAAAGTGACCGTCCGGGAAGGCTGGTTTGCGCATAGTGTGGAACAGTAGGCCAAACGTGTGGCCGCGCCGTCAACGGGAACAGGAAGCCACAGTCAGGCCGCACAGGGTTTCCGGCCGCTGGCGCCCACAGGCAATTCCGCAGTAGCCAGTTCGACGCGAACTTTTCCTGGCGCTGTCGCGGGTTGTTCCACCGTGAGGTCGACTCCCCACGGCCGCAGCAAACCGAACCACGGGCCACCGGGTCGGAAGCGGTGCTCAGCCAGCCGAGCTGGCCGGCGGCGCCCAATCCGCTGCATGCCGGGGCCATGACTTTTGGCAGTGCTGGGCATTCGCCGTTGTTTGATACATTATATCGTTACATACAGATGCCCTCTCAAAAACGAGCTCGCATGAACAAGACGTGGGCCGATCCGCTCGCCAGAACCGATGGAAAGAGCGCCGATTTCTCAATGGATGGCGCTACGTTGTTCTCCAACTCACCATCATTCCACGCGCTGCGGTTGCTTGCGGCGCTGGGCATCTTGCTGGTGGCCGGTTGCACCGTCGGCCCCGATTTCAAGAAACCGGCCGCTCCGGATGTCAGCGGTTATACCGCCGGGCCACTCTCGACCACGGCCAGCAGCGCGAATGTCGCCGGTGGTCGGGCGCAGCGCTTTGCCAAGGGCAGTGACATTCCCGGCGACTGGTGGACGCTGTTTCATTCCAGGCCGCTGAATGAGTTGATCGAACATTCGCTCAGCAGCAATCCCGACCTCAAGGCGGCGCAGGCCGCCTTGCTGGTGGCAAGGGAGAATGTGCTGGCGGGGCGGGGCGCTTTCTATCCCAGCGTCACGGCCGGTTTTTCGGCCAGCCGCGAGCAGGACCCGCCCGGCTCACTCGCGCCCGTGCCCAGCAACAACGCCTTCCTGTACAACCTGTTCACCCCGCAGGTCAGTGTGTCGTATGCGCCGGATGTGTTCGGCCTGAACCGCCGCACCGTGGAGTCCCTGCAGGCGCAGGAGCAAGCCGTTCGTTTCCAGATGATCGCGGCGCAGATCACCTTGAGTTCCAATGTGGTGGCCGCCGCGGTGCAGCAGGCATCGTTGCAGGCGCAGATCGATGCGACCCACCAGCTGATCGACATCAACACCAAGATGGTGCAGATCCTGCGCTACCAGCTGACCAAGGGTTATGTCGGCCGGCTCGAGGTCGCCGCGCAGGAATCGCAGCTCGCGCAAGTCGCCGCCACGTTGCCGGCGCTGGTCAAGCAACTGGACCAGCAGCGCAATCTGCTGGCGGTTCTCGCCGGCCGGTTTCCGAATCAGGCGCCGGCGGAAAAATTCGAGCTGTCCAGTTTGCAGCTGCCGCAGGATCTGCCGGTGAGCCTGCCGTCCGCCCTGGTGGCGCAGCGTCCGGACGTGCTCCAGGCCGAGGCCAACATGCATGCCGCCAGCGCCCAGGTCGGCGTCGCCACGGCGAACCGGCTGCCGAATATCGCGTTGACCGCGAATGCCGGCAGCACGGCGCTGGCGATCGGCCAGGTGTTCAAGGCAGGCACCGGTTTCTGGAACCTGGGCGCGGCGCTGACCACCCCGATTTTCCAGGGCGGCACACTGCTGCATCAGCAGCGCGCCGCAAAGGCGGCCTATGTCCAGGCGGCCGAGCAATATCGCAGCACGGTGCTGACCGCCTTCCAGAATGTCGCCGACACCCTGACCGCACTCGAACAGGATGCCGAGGGCCTGAAGGCATCGGCCGCCGCCGCCGATGCCGCCAAGGTCACGCTGGATCTGTCGCAGCGGCAATGGAAGGACGGCTACGCCAGCTACCTGTCGCTGTTGAGCGCCGAGCAGGCCTACCAACAGGCCCGGATCAATCTGGTGCAGGCCCAGGCCAATCGTTATGCCGACACCGCGGCGCTGTTCCAGGCGCTCGGCGGTGGCTGGTGGCACCGCGCGGATTTGACTCAGACGGATTCAATTCGGACAGATTCAATTCGGACCGATTCAAGTCAGGACAAAAATGAAAAGTGAATCCTTGCGCCCGGACCGCTACCGGCGAGCTCTTGCAGTTTCGATCATGGCGGTGGCGATCGTCATGGCAGGCACCGGCTGCTCGTCCAGCAGCGACGACAGCGCGCCCGCGGCCAGCGAGACGGCCAGCAACGTGACGATGACCGCGGCGCAGCGCCAGCACATCCGCCTCTACACCGTTGCAACGTCCAACTACAGCAAGACCATCGAGACCACCGGCACGGTGGATTTCGACAACGATCAGGCCACCAGCGTGCTGGCGCCGTTCTCCGGCCCGGTGTCGCGGCTGCTGGTTTCCCCCGGCCAACATGTCCGGAAAGGCGATCCGCTGGCAATCGTGGATTCCCCCGACTTCGCCGCGGCGATCAGCGCCTATGGCAAGGCACTCGTCACCGCCAGGAATGCCCGCCGGCTGGCCGATGCGGACAAGGATCTGGTCCAGCATGACGGCGTCGCCCAGCGCGAGGAACAGCAGGCGGAAACCGACGCTACCAACGCCGAGGCGGATCGCGACGCCGCCCTGCAGGCACTGGTTTCGCTGAATGTCGATCCGAAGACCATCAAGGACATCCAGGCCGGCCGCTCGGTGTCGCACATAGAGGGCACGATCCGCTCGCCGATCAGCGGCACCGTGGTGGAAAAGCTGATCACTCCGGGACAACTGCTGCAGGCCGGCACCACGCCGTGCTTCACCGTGGCCGATCTTTCGCGCGTCTGGGTGATGGCGCAGATTTCCGGCTCCGAGCTTGGCTCGGTGAGCCTCGGCGATCCGGCCGAGGTGGTGACCGGGATCGGTTCGAAAAACTTTTCCGGCAGCGTGACCAACATCGCGGCGCTGGTGAATCCCGACACCCGCGCGGTGGTGGCGCGCGTGGTCGTCGAAAATCCGGACGACTTCCTGAAGAAGCAGATGTACGTCAGCGTGCGGATTCATTCCCGCCAGCAAAGCCGCGGGCTGCTGGTGCCGGTGTCGGCGATCCTGCGTGACGACGAGAACCTGCCGTTTGTCTATGTGCTGCAGCGCGACGGCAGCTTCGCGCGGCAGCATGTGACCCTGGGTTACCGCAGCGGCGATCACTACGATATTCCCGCCGGCCTCAAGCTCGGCGACCAGGTCGTGGTCAATGGCGCCATCTTCGTCCAGTTCATGCAAAACCAATGAGCGACCATCTGCCCCCGACCGGGTCGCCGTCGCGCACGGCGTCGATCATGAACCGGCTCGTCGGCTCTTCGCTGGCGCAACCGATTCTCGTCATCCTGATGACGCTGCTGCTGGTCGGCTCGGGCGCGCGCTCGCTGAACCGGCTACCGGTGGATGCCTATCCCGATCTTTCGCCGCCCAGCGTCGAGCTGGTCACCCAATGGCCCGGCCATGCCGCCGAGGAAGTGGAGCGGCTGATCACGGTACCGGTCGAACTCGGCATGAACGGTGTCCCGAAGACGACCACCACGCGCTCGGTCTCGCTGTATGGGTTGTCCGACGTGGTCATCACGTTCCAGAACGGCACCGACAACAACTTCGCCCGCCAGGAAGTCTTCAACCGGCTGGGGGATCTCAGTCTGCCGAGCGGGGTGACGCCATCGGTGTCGCCCCTGGCCTCGCCCTCGGGGCTGATCTACCGGTACGTGCTGCAAAGTCCCGACCGCTCGCCGATGGAACTCAAGACGCTTGAGGACTGGACCATCGCGCCGCAGTACCGCTCCGTTCCCGGCGTGGCGGACGATTCGGGCTTCGGCGGCGGCACCATGCAATACCAGGTGATGCTCGATCAGGCGAAGATCGCCGCGGTCGGCCTGTCGGCCATCCAGGTGGAGGCCGCGCTGGCGGCCAACAACGGCAACGCCGGCGGTGGCTTCTATTCGCAGGGCGGCCAGTTCTATTACGTGCGCGGTCTCGGCAACCTGAAAACCCTGGAGGACATCGGCAACGTGGTGCTGGCGGTGCATGACGGCGTTCCGGTGTTGCTGAAGGATGTCGGCCGCGTGGCCATCGGCATCGCCCCGCGGCTGGGCGAGTTCGGCTACGAGAAGCAGGACGATGCAGTGGAGGGCGTGATCTTCCTGCGCACCGGCGAGAAAACCCAGGACGTGCTGAAGCGGGTCGAGGCGAAGACCCGCGAGCTCAACGAACAGGTGCTGCCGAAGGACGTGAAGATCCATCCGTTCTACGACCGCACCGACCTGATCGGGCTGACCACCGAGATCGTGAAGCAGAACCTGGTGCGCGGCATGTTGCTGGTCGTCGTGGTGCTGATTTTCTTCCTCTACGATTTTCGCGCCGGCCTGATCGTCGCCACCACCATCCCGCTGGCCTTGCTGTTCGCGTTTGTCTGCCTCGACCTGCAGGGCGCGTCGGCCAACCTGCTGTCGATCGGCGCGATCGACTTCGGCATCCTGGTGGATGCCGCCGTGGTGATGGTGGAAAACATCTACCGCCAGATCGCCGCACGCCACGGCACCGAACTCAACGTGCGCGAGATCATCCGCGACGCGGCCGCGGAGGTGGATCGCCCGCTGTTCTACGCCGTCGCGGTGATCGTGGTCAGCTTCCTGCCGATCTATGTGCTGTCGGGGCCGTCGGGGACGCTGTTCAAGCCGATGGCGGATACGATGATCTTCGCGCTGATCGGTTCGCTGCTCATCACGCTGACCCTGCTGCCGGTGCTGTGCGCATGGTTCATGCGCAGGGGCGTGCGCGAGCGGCACAACGGGATTTTCGAGGCGATCAAGTCGGTCTACGTCAAGGGCCTGGATTTCTGTCTCGCGCATGCCTGGGGCACCACGTTGGCCTCGGCGCTGCTGCTGCTGGCCTCGCTGCTGCTGGTCCCGCGCATCGGCGCCGAGTTCATGCCGAACCTGGATGAAGGCGCGCTGTGGGTGCGCGCCACCATGCCGTACACGATCTCGTTCGACGAGTCGGCGAAGATCGCGCCGAAGGTGCGCGACGTCCTGCGCTCGTTCCCCGAAGTCACCACGGTCGCCTCCGAACTGGGCCGGCCCGACGACGGCACCGATTCGACCGGCTTCTTCAACGCCGAGTTCTACGTGGGCCTCAAACCCTATGCGCAATGGAACGGCCGCTATCACAGCAAACCCGCGCTGATCGCGGCGATCAACCGGAAACTGCAGGCCTTCCCCGGCGTC